>PXAS01000271.1 GCA_003565815.1 PVC group bacterium | reverse complement strand
TGCAACCCTGGGGTTGGGGGAAGGATAAGGAAAAAACCATGGAACTTCACGGAAATTCATGATTGCTTGTTGTACTGTTTGCAATGTTTTGAAAGAAACGTTCCGAGTCCCGGCTTCAGCCGGTTCGTCAAGCCCCTTCAGGGGCGTGGATTCCACGCCAAGTACAGTAGATGGGGGCTGAAGCCCCCTTGGGAACCGGATAAAGGGCCTGTCGATTTATCTGTGAAGAAGAATTTTTTTAACCACTGATGGACACTGATGCACACTGATAATTCATTTATTTAAGCTAATAATAGCTTCTATCGCGACATCAGTGTTAATCAGTGTTCATCAGTGGTTGAATAAATCAACAGTCCCTAAATCCGGGACCCGGAAGCGTTCGCAGATCGGCAGTCCCTTGACGATCAGCTACCGAAAAAGAACCACGGATCGACACGGATGGGCACGGATTTTTATGTGGGAAACTACTGAGAACACGGATGGCCACTGATCTTGGGTTGGGGATTGGGTGTGGAAGGGTGAAATTTCCATCGTGCCGGATCAGTGAAAATCAGATGGAGGGAACGTCAGGAGAGGGCAGATCAGGAGAGGTTTTGGCCGAAACAGCGGTTGGTGTTTTTTTCGACGACTTGGCGGAGGAGGTCGAGGGAGACTTTTTTGATTTTCGCCACTTGTTCGGCGATGGAGAGCAGTCCGGCGGGCTCCTGGCGGTGCGCTTTTCCCTTGGGATGTTGCCAGGGGCTGTCGGTTTCCAATAAAATGCGCTCCAGGGGAATGGCTTCCACGGCTTGCACATGTTTGGCGCTTTGGGGGTCCCGGCAAAGGACGCCACCGAATGAAAAGAAGGCGTTGCATTCGATCCAACGCGGCAGCAGATGGGTTCCGCCGCCCCAGGCGTGCAAAAGTACGGCGCGGGGTTTGTGGGTTTGCAGATCCTCCAGCAGCATGTCCCATACCCCGCCGACGGCATGAATCGTGCAGGGACGTTGCAATTCCGCGGCCAGGGCCAGTTGTGTTTGGAACGCCGCGCGTTGGGCGTCCATGGGGGTGTCCGTCAGTTTGGCGTCCAGCCCGATTTCACCGAGGCCCGCTTGCGGATGCCGCAACAAATATTCCTTGAGTTTGGTTTCCCAGTCTTCCGTTTGCGCGGCCTGCCAGGGATGGAGGCCGAAATGGGGGCACACCCCCGGGAGGTTGGCGGCCAGACGGGCCACGACGATCCAGTCTTCCGGGCGGGTGCCGTTGACATGAAATCTTTTGATTTTGAAAATGTCCGCCCGCTTGAGGACGGCTGACAATTCTTCGGGGGAAAAGTCCTGCAAATGGCAATGGCTGTCCGACCAGCCGACGGTTTCAATTTCAATCATGGGATTTCTCCAAGGTTGGTGCTTCCAGCGTCTCGCCAAAGGGTCCGGTGGGGAGAACGGGTTCCGAGGCGGAAAACACGGAAAGACCGAAAAGCGGAACGAAATGCCGGAGAAGAAGAATCAGAACACGCATTTTCGAAATAAACACTTTTTGCAGAAAAAAGGCCAGTGTTTTTTTCATCCGCGTGGCTTCCCGCTTGTCATGGTGGAGATTTCCGGTAAAAGAAGATCGATAGCCGCAACACATTCTTATCACAAAGGACACCCATATGTTTGAAGATCTTTCGCCCGCCCCCCCCGATGCCATTTTGGGTCTAACGGATGCGTTCCAATCCGACCCCCACCCCGAGAAAATCAATTTGGGCGTGGGCGTATTCAAAGACGATGCCGGGCAAACGCCGGTATTGACCTCCGTGAAAAAGGCGGAGCGCATCCTCTTGGAGCGGGAAACCAGCAAAAGTTATTTGCCCATTTCCGGTTCGCCGCAATATGCGAAGGGTGCGCAGGATCTGCTTTTTGGAAAGGACCACCCGTTTTTGGCCGCGGGACGGGTGAAAACCGCGCAAACGCCGGGGGGGACCGGCGGATTGCGGGTGGGCGCGGATTTTCTGCACTTGTTTTACCCCCGGGCCACGGTCTGGGTCAGTTCGCCCACCTGGGCCAACCACAAAGCCATATTCACATCCGCCGGATTTCCGGTGAAAGAATACCCCTACTACGATGCCGAAAGCCGCGGGCTGGATTTCGACGGCATGTCCACCGCCCTGGCCAACATCCCGGCGGGCGATATCGTGATCCTGCACGTGTGTTGTCACAATCCCACCGGGGTGGATCCCACGGAAGCCCAGTGGCAAAAAATCGCCGATCTGGCCGAATCCGCCGGCTGGATTCCGTTTTTTGATTTTGCCTACCAGGGATTCGGCGCTTCCGTGGAAGCGGATCGGCGGCCCCTGCATTTGTTTGCCGAACGGGAGTTGGATTTTTTGGTTTCCTCCTCCTGTTCCAAAAACTTCGGCCTCTACAATGAACGGACGGGGGCCTTCACTTTGGTGGCCCAAAACGCCGAGCGCGCCGATGCCGCCTTCAGTCACGTGAAAAAAGCCATCCGCTCCAATTATTCCAATCCGCCCCGTCATGGCGGGGCGATCGTGGAAACCATTCTTGCCGACGAGGCCCTGTGCGCGGAATGGCTGGGCGAGCTGGACGGCATGCGCAAACGCATTCGGTTTTTGCGGACCGAATTGGTCCGGGGGCTTCACCAACGGGGCGTTGACGCCGATTTTTCCTACATTGAGCAACAAAACGGCATGTTTTCTTTCAGTGGACTGAATGAAACCCAAGTCAAACGTCTGCGCGAGGAGCACAGCATCTATATCGTCGGGGGCGGACGCATTAACGTCGCCGGCATCACGTCGGACGCCTTGGATCGTCTTTGCGACGCGGTGGCATCGGTATTGTAAACGCACGATTCCCATGTTCCGCCCTCGCACAGTTCCCGCGATTTTCCTGTTGGTGATGGCCTGGGCCGGTGCCCGGGTTCAAGCGCGTCCGGTGCGGGTTACGCTCTGGATCTCCGGGGGCGCCTCCGGAGTGCTTACCGCCGGACGGGAAGCGCCCGGGATGCTGGGATTGCTCCGGCATTGGCGGGAGGTGGAGGACGGGGGATTCTGGCTGGAGGTGGGCGGAAGTCCGGATTATGCAAAATTGGCGGCGAACGGGCGTCCGGATGTGTTGGTTCCCAATGCGGAAAGTTTGCGCATCGGCGGTTTTGCCATGATCGCGCAAGCGGAGATGCCCTGGACCTTTTTGAACGCCGGCATCCTCCCGCAATATCCCGAAGAGAAATTGCCGGGCGGACGGTCCATGAGGCTCGTTCACTCCGACGGCCCCAAAATTCACGTCCACGGGCTTTTGGATGAAAGCCTTCCCCTGCGGGTGCCTCCGCAACAACTGCGGCCTTTGCAGATCCACGATCCCCGGGAGGCGTTGCGGGCGCGGTTGCCGGAGATTCGCGCGGAGGCGGGTGTGTTTCAAGCGTTGGTTTTGCCGGAGGATGCGCAGGGCGGCGACTGGAGTCGGGAATTCCCGGATTTCCCCCTGCTCATTGAGCACCCGGGGCCCATGGCGGAAGTGTATTCGTTGGAGGACGGGACCCGGTTGCGGGTTCGCCCCGGTCGCCATGGACGAACCGTGGTGCGGGTGGATTTGACTTGGGACACGGTGACGCAACGTTTCGGTCCGCCCGTGGCGGAGGTGGTGTGGGTGCGGGCGATGGGCACCGACGGCCTGGAGGTGCCGGAGGCGTTCCGAAGTCGTCTGAGGGCGATGCACCCGGCACCCGACCCCGGGGCCTGGGCGAGCGACCGCGAGTTTGAAGCCGCTTTTTCGCGGGCGGCTTTGCGCGCGGGGGCAGGGGACTTGGCCCTGGTTCCGCGATTGCGGCGGAAGGAAATCGCCTATCCCGAATTACCCGAAGTCTGGCGCACGGCCTGGGTGGAGGAAGATGACGTCTGGGTCAGAGTCCGGGTGCCCGCGCAGATTGCCCGCGGTTGGAGGGACACGGAAATCGAGGGAGCCTCTTGGTGGGGCCGGATTCCCGGGGGGGACGGGGAGGCGTCGGTGCTGTTGCCCGGGCGGCTGGCCGCCGGGGACCGGGGAGAAACCTGGCATTTGCGGGAAGTGTTGGATCATCCGGAGCATGATGTGGAGATTTTGGATTGGACCCTGCGGGATTTGTTGCCGACTCTCTGGGAGGAATCCCGATGAAAGAGGCGCTCAAACAAACATTGCGCACGAATCCCATGCTCCCGCTTCTGGCCCTGGGCCTGTTCCTGCTGCCCTTGAGCAATGCCATTGGACAGGTTCCCCTGTATCTGGTGGCGGTGCATTGGGGCGTGGAGGCATTGCGGGGTCGGCGGATGCCCCCCGACCGGTTGTCGTTGATTTTTCTCGCGGGGTTTGCGTTGCTGATTCTGCTCAGCATTCCCATCGCCTCATTTGTGGCCCATACCGACGTGAGCCGGGTGTATTCCAAGCTCAACCGCCTGTTGATGTTGCCCCTGGTGTTTGCCATCCCCGCGCTTTGCGGTCACGGCGAAAAGCGTTTGCAAAACCTCTCGGTCCTGATGATCGCGCCCTTGCTCGGCATCGTCCCCCTCGCCCTGTATGACTTTGTCAGGATCCCCTTGGAAATGCGTGATGGGAGCCCCTTGTTCCATACCGGAAACATGGCCTCGCCCCAGATTTACATGGTGGCTTTTTTTCTCGGCTTGGCCTTGGTGACGGACGGCAAACTCCCGCGCGGACGATGGCTGTGGGTCTGCCTGGCCTTGGCCTTGGCGGGTATCTTCTTGCACCATAAACGGGGCGTTTGGTTGGCGACCTCCATCGCGCTGTTGGGGTGGACCTTTTGGAGCCGGCAATGGAAAACGCTTTTGCTGATGGGGGCCATTGGGGTTTTGGCCTTTTCATTGCCCAACGTGCGGACGCGATTGCTGGAGCTGCGCGAAGTCGTGCAACCCACGCATGGCGGACGCATGGTGCTCTGGACCGAAGTCGCACCGCGCATTCTGCCCGAGTATCCATGGGGCATGGGGTACAACGTCAGCCGCCATGAAGATTTTCGGGAGATTTTGCCTCGGGAAATTCATCTTGAACAGGGGTTGCGTCATTTGCACAACAACTTTTTGCAAAACCGTCTGGAGCTGGGGTGGCAAGGCGTCATCTGGTGGACGGTTTGGATGCTGGCGGTTTTGTGGAAATGTTTTCGTTGTCCGCAGGGAAGGGCCCGGAGTTTGGGCGCGGGGGTCGTCTTCGCGGTGGTGGCCCTTTTGTTCAATGGCTTGGTGGAATACAATTTCGGCACCACCGAGACGTTTATGCTTTACCTCGCCCTTTTTGGCATGTTGGATGTTTTGGTTTCGAAGGACGCACGGTGCGTCGATCCGATCCGCCCCTGACTGGAGATGAAATGAACGATCCCGAAAAAGAACTCGAAGAACGCAAGAAACTGGAAGCCAAGTTATTGGAAGCGCCGGCCTATCAGTTGGCTTTTGAAGACCTGGAATTGATGAATCGTCCCGAGATGCGCCCCCTGCGTCTGCAATTGGAATTGCACAAACCGGAGGTTGCCCAGTATCAGCAAGGCATCCATTCCACCATTGTCGTGTTTGGCAGTGCCCGCACCCCGCCGCCGGACGTGGCCGAATCGGCCTTGGCCGCCGCCAAAGAGGCCGCGGCCGCTTCGCCCGGCGACGCGCTGCTGCAGGCGGAAGTGACCCGGGCGGAAAAGAAAGTGGAGCAATCGGTGTATTACCAAATCGCCCGGGATTTCAGCCGCATCGTTTCCTCCAGGTGTCAGATCGATGGCCATTGCGAATACGTGGTGGTCACCGGCGGCGGACCCGGGATCATGGAAGCCGGGAACCGGGGCGCATACGACGTGGGTGCCAAAAGCATTGGCCTGAACATCGTCTTGCCCTTCGAACAGGCGCCCAATCCCTACGTGACCCCGGAATTGTGTTTCAATTTCCGATATTTCGCCATCCGCAAAATGCATTTCGTCATGCGGGCCAAAGCCTTGGTAGCCTTTCCGGGCGGATTCGGTACCCTGGACGAGTTGTTTGAAACGCTTACCCTCATTCAAACCCACAAATCACCGCCCGTGCCCGTCATTCTCGTGGGCAAACGGTTTTGGGACCGCATTGTCAACATTCAGGCGATGGCCGAAGAAGGGGTCATCAGCCCCACCGATCTCGAGTTGTTCTCGTATGCCGAAGAGCCGGAAGAGATCTGGAACCTCATCAACGATTTCTACCAATCCTGATGGAAAATCGAAAAAAATGGTGGGCAGTGAGGGATTCGAACCCCCGACCCTCTCGGTGTAAACGAGATGCTCTAACCAGCTGAGCTAACCGCCCGTAATTTCGATGCCGTGAGCCTCTATGTGAAAAACGGGAGGCTGTCAACTCTCCGGGTGAGAATCTTGGCCGTGGGTTTTCCCTCCCGGACGGTAGAAGCGCAAGGTTGAACGGAGCATGGACATTCCTGTCCGTGAATTACCGCTCCGACCAGGTTTTTCGAACGGGGTCGAGCTGCCGCTTTTCGGAAGTGGAGCCACAGCCGATGCCTCAGAATCTCCACTTGGGCCACAAGGCGTTTCGCGCATGCCGTCTCATTTCGTGGGGAGCACCCTATATCCCCCGGACCGGGAAATCTCATTGAGTCTGAAGAGGAAAATGACGCGAAGCGTCCCTGGAGTGCGTGTAGCGAGTTCCACGAGCTACCGCCCTGCGGAGCCTGATTCACTGCCTTGACAGTCTTCCCATCCTGGCACCAATTCGACATCATCACGATACTTTCCACTCTGCCTTCCCTGTCGGGAACAGTGGGTTGTTGGGG
>PXAS01000325.1 GCA_003565815.1 PVC group bacterium | reverse complement strand
GGCGGCGGCGGTGGTCGCCAAAGCGCCAATCGAGGCGCGGATTTGCGCTTTGATTTGGAAATCGATTTCGAGGAGGCCGTGTTTGGCTCCCGTCGGGAGTTGTCCTTCAACGTGGAAGTGGAATGCGATGCTTGCGGTGGTTCCGGCGCCGAGCCCGGCAGCAAAGCGGAAACCTGTCCGACCTGTCGGGGTCAGGGGCAGGTGATTACCTCCAACGGTCTCTTTCAAATGCGACAGACCTGTCCGGAATGCCGGGGCACGGGCAAACTCATCCGCAATCCCTGTCGAAAATGCAATGGCACCGGAAAAATGCGCGGAAAACGCAGCATTACCCTGCGCATTCCGCCCGGGGTGGAGACCGGGTCCCGCTTGCGGGTGGCCGGCAAAGGCGCGGGTGGCGCCCAGGGTGCGCCCGCCGGGGATTTGTATGTCATTCTGCATGTGAAAGAACATTCGGTTTTCGAGCGGCATGATCTCGATTTGCTCATCGACTTGCCCGTTCCCGTCACCGTGGCCACCATGGGCGGGGAAGTGGAGGTGCCGACTTTGGAAGGCACCACCCGCATCAAAATTCCCGCCGGCACCCAGAACGGGAAAATGATGCGCCTGAAAAACAAGGGCGTGAAAGACCCGCGCGGGTACGGTCACGGCGATCTACACATTCGGGTGCACGTGGAAACCCCGACCCATTTGGGCGGAAAATTGAAAAAGATTTTCGAGCAGTTTGCCTCCATGATTGGCGAGGAACAGCATCCGCAAGGACGCAAATTCAAGAAAAGCATGGAAGAATTCGCCCGCCGCCGCGAAGAATTGAAAAAATTGTCCGACAAGCAGAGCTGACCCATGTGGCCCGCCTACCGTTGTCATGTGGACACGCCGGATTTGCAGGTGGGTCCGCTCACCTTGGATGCGGCGGAATCCATGCATCTGGCGAAAGTGCGCCGTGCGGCGCCGGGGGCGGACGTGGCGGTGCTCAACGGATGCGGGCAAGTGGGGCTGGCCCGACTGATCACGGCGGGTAAACGCGAGGCGACGCTGGAAGTGAATCGGGTGGAAACCCGGACTCAGCCCTCCCCGGAAATCACTTTGGTGATCGGGGGCCTGAAACAGGCGGCCTGGGACGAGCTTTTGCGTCATGCGGTGGAACTGGGCGTGAACCGAATCGTGCGTGTGCAGAGCGTACATGCGGTCGCGGACGTGCATGCGGGCAAAACGGAGGCCAAAATCTCCCGTTGGCGAGAGAAAATGGTGCAGGCCATGAAACAGTCCGCCAATCCGTGGATGCCGGGGTTGGAGATCGTGGATTCGGTGGCGATGGCACAGGAGCGACTGCCCCAGGACACCTTGCAAATGGTGGGGGCGTTTGCGGCGTCCACCGGCATTCGCGCGGCTCTGGCTGAGGAGGTTCAAGGCGGGGTCACGCTGTGGGTGGGACCCGAGGGGGATTTTTCCGAGGCGGAATTGCGCGGGTTGAGGGATGCCGGGGTGCGCCCGGTCCATTTGGGTCCGCGGATTCTACGGGCGGAAACCGCGGCGCTGGCCATGGTGGCCGCGGTGCGGCTTGGGATGGATTGACTTTTTTGAGAAGGGTCAAAAGGAGACGGGAGCGCCGGCCGTGTCCGCCGTGGGCGTAGCCGCGAAAGAGGACCCACACATCGGCAGGGGCGAAGGGGGTAGAGAAAGCTTGGTGGGAAAGCCAGAACATGGGATGAAGCCTTCGGGGGAGACCGAACGCTTGATCTCACCCCGTCTCTTCTACCGCTTTGCGCTTGCATTTGGTTTCCGAAACGACATTTGATGGTCATGGTAAAACTTCGCATGCGTTCCAGGAACACTTCTTCCACTTTTCGGCGATCCGGCCCGGTCTCCCGTCGTGGGGGGCACGGCCAAATGTCGCCCAAGTGGCTGGTGGTGTTCGGGCTGGTGTTTCTTTTGCCCGGGCTGGGAATCAGCTGGTTTTTGGGCGTTTCTCCGATGGTGAAAACCCGTGCGGCCCAAAATTGGGAGCGGGCGCCCGCGGAAGTTTTGGGCAGCCGGGTGCGTACCCACCGGGGATCGGACAGCACCACCTACAGTATCGAGATCAAGTACCGATACGAATGGGAGGGGCAAACCCATGAAGGCGAGCGATATGATTTTGTCGGAGGCTCTTCCAGCGGGCGCGCGGCCAAAGAGCGCGTTGTCCGTGAATACCCCGAAGGACATGGCTTCGACGTGTACGTAAACCCCGAGATTCCTTCGGAGTCGGTCATTGATCCATCGTTCCGTTTGTTTTATTTGGGGATGTTGGCCTTTGGCGGGGTTTTTGTTCTCACGGGGGCCGGCGTTTGCATTGCCGGTGTCTTGCAAATGCGCAAAGCCTCCATGTCGGTGCCGGTTGGCGGCCAACGTTCGGAGACCGAATATCCCCCCAACACCATTCCGCCGGCGGATCCGGTGGACGGACGGGGCAATGTGGTGCTCAAGCCGAAAGTGGGTCCCTGGACCCAAGTGATCATTGTATTGGCCGTGACGTTGTTTTGGAACGGGATCGTGTCCGTTTTCGTCTACCAAGCCTGGGAAAGTGTGCGGACGGGAAACACGGATCTTTTTTTGATCCTGTTCCTGATTCCTTTCGTACTGATCGGTTTGGGCGCACTCGCGGGATTCTTTTACACGCTTTTGGCCGCGTTCAATCCCCGGGTGTTGGTGGTGATCGGACCGGGGACGCCTTGCGCGGGGCAGACCTTTTCGATGGACTGGGAGTTTTTGGGGTCCACCTCCCGTTTGCAGAATTTCACCGTGACCCTGGAAGGCGAAGAAACGGCCACCTATCGGCAGGGAACCAGCACGTATACGGACAAAAACATTTTTCATGAAGAGATGCTGGTGTCCATGGATGACGCCCGGGCCATCTCCTCGGGAACCCTGGAGGTGACGTTGCCATTCGAGGCCATCCACTCCTTGAAAACCCCCAACAACGCCATCACTTGGAAGTTCAAGATTCACGGAAAAATCAATTTTTGGCCGGACCTCAAGTCCGAATATCCTTTTGTGCTTCACCCCCAACCGGCGCGATTCTCATGAATGATTTGACCGTGAAAATCGAAAATGATCCGTTGGCGTTTTTGCCCGGAGATCCCGTGCGGGGGCATGTGCAATGGAATTTGTCCGACGCGCCGCCCGCCTTGGAAGTGGTCTTGTTCTGGCATACCGAAGGCAAGGGCCCCCCGGACAGCGGCGTGGTCGATCAAGTGGTCCGGGAAAATCCCGGCGCCACCGGACAACTGGAATTTTCGTTCAAACTGCCTGCGGCCCCCTATTCCTTCTCCGGGCGGTTGGTGAGTTTGAAATGGGGCGTGGAGGCGATCGTGAAAAAATCCAAGCGTCACGAATACGTGGAACTCATTCTTTCGCCCACGGGTGAGGCGATTCTTCTGGCAGATCCGGACGCGGAACCCGAACGGCCCCGGGGGTGCTTTCCCGGTTGGGGCAATGCCCGGAAACCATGAGGGCGGACGAAAACCCTTTCCGCACGGCGAAGGTGCACGCCTTGCCTTTTTTGTGGCCGGAAGGGGTCACCCCGGATTCTCTGGTACGAAAATGGGAGGCGCTGGGGCGTTCGGGCGCGATTTGCGGGCCGCACGGCAATGGGAAAAGCACGTTCCTGCGGGAGTGGTCCGCCCACCTCGCCGGACGGGGCTGGCAGATCGAGGCCCTCACGCTGACCTAGGAATTCCCCCGCCTGCCCGCGGGCTTTGCGCAAAAATGGACGGTTGCACGCCCGAATACCCTTGCCGTGCTCGACGGCGCGGAGCAGTTGTCACGATGGCAACGCCGGATCTGGAAAAAGGCGACCGCGAACGCCGGCGGGCGCATCATCACCTGCCATCGTCCTCTGTTTCTGGATGTGCTCTTGCATCTGGAAACCCGCGCGGAACAGCTTGAAACCTTGCTGGAAATGTTGCCGGGGGTGAATGTGGCGAATTTGCCCGTCCCGCCGGGCGAACTGTTGCAGCGTTTCGGTGGAGACGTCCGACTGGTGTTTCGGCACTTGTACGATTGTGCGGAACGGAGAGGGTAGGAGGGAAGGAGAGAAAGAAATGAAGAAAAATCCGAACGTTGAACGTCCAACGTCGAACGTTGAACTTCGAATGAAGAAAAATCGACGCCAAACCCCATGAAATTCCCTGACCATTGGTGTCCATTCCTGTCCATTCGTGGTTCTCTTCCCTCCTCCCAAAAAAAATCCGTGAAAATCCGTGCCGATCCGTGGTTCCTTTCCCAGCAACCTTCGTGTCCATTCGGATGCATTCGTGGTCCCTTTTCCCTTTTCACTTGCCGTGTTTTTGGGTATGCAACCAAGCATCTTTTTTCAGTCTTTCACTTTTCATCAGGAATTTGACCCCATGTCCCTAAAAATCGAACGAGCCCTTATCAGCGTATCCGACAAAACCGGCGTGGTGGCCTTTGCCCGCGGTCTGCATGAGCTGGGGGTGGACCTGCTTTCCACCGGCGGCACCGCCAAAGCCATTCGCGACGCCGGCATTCCCGTGCGCGACATCTCGGAGTTCACCGGCTTTCCGGAAATGCTCGACGGACGCGTGAAAACCCTGCACCCCAAGGTACACGCCGGGTTGTTGCATCTGCGCGAGAACGAAGCCCATCAGCGCACCATGGCCGAACACGCGCTTCAGTCCATTGATTTGGTCTGCGTGAATCTCTATCCCTTCGAAGCCACCGTGGCCAAGGACGATGTCACCTTCGAGGATGCCATTGAGAACATCGATATCGGCGGACCCACCATGCTGCGTTCCGCCGCCAAGAACATGAAGTATGTGACCGTGGTCACCGATCCCGGCGATTATGAGCCGGTGTTGGCCGAAATCCGTGAAAACGGCGGCGACACCTCGGAGGCTACCCGCCTGCGTTTGGGACAAAAGGTTTTTGCCCGGGTGGCTTCCTACAATGCCGCCATTGCCGAGTGGCTTTCCCGCAACGTGCCGACCGCGGAGCAACAGGCGCCGTTTGTCCTCACGCTCAACGATTGTCTGCCCCTTCGTTATGGAGAGAATCCGCATCAGCCCGCGCTGTTGTATCGGGCGCCTCCCGGAGAGGAAGCCACCGTGGCCCATGCCGAGCAATTGCACGGGAAGGACATGTCCTACAACAACTATCTGGACGGCAACGCCGCTTTGGAAGCCGCCCGCGAACTGGTCGGCACACCCGGCGCCGCCATCATCAAACATACCAACCCGTGTGGATTTGCCACCGGGAATACCCTGCGCGAAGCCCTCGAGGCCGGTTGGGCCGGAGACCCCGTTTCCGCGTTCGGTTCCGTGATCGCCGTGACCGTGCCGGTGGACGCGGATGCGGCGGAATTTCTGGCCCCACGCTTCGTGGAGGTCATCATCGCCCCCGATTTCACCCCCGAAGCCCTCGAACGCCTCACCGCCAAGAAAAACCTCCGCCTCCTCAAACTACACGCGCCTTTTGTCGCCGCCCGCGATGGACGCACCCTGCGGCAAATCGGGGGCGGACTTTTGGTGCAGTCCCGCGACAATGATGTCATGGCCTCCTGGGAGGTGAAAAGCAAAGCCGAATTCCCCGCGAACATGGCCAAACTGTCGGAATTCGGGGTGCGGGCCTGCAAACATGTCAAATCCAACGCCATTTTACTGGTGCGCGAACACGCGCCCGGACGGTATCAAACCCTGGGCATGGGCGCCGGACAGCCCAACCGCGTGGACTCCGTGAAAAAACTGGCCATTGCCCGTGCCCACGAGAACATCCGCCTCATGCATGAAGCCGGGGAGGGCGGGGGATTGGATTTGGACGCATACCGTGCCAAAATCATGGGCGAATGCATTCTCATTTCCGATGCGTTTTTCCCCTTTGCCGACAATATCGAGGCGGCCGCCGAAGCCGGTATCCGTTTTATCGTTGAACCCGGCGGATCCGTCAAAGACGACGAAGTCGTGGCCGCCTGCGATGCCCACAACATTGCCATTGCCTTCACCGGCATGCGACATTTTTTACACTAGATCCCGATGAAAATCTTGAACCGCTCCGTCTGTTTGATTTCGCTGACCCTCTTGCTCGTCGCTTGCGGCGAAGTGAAGACCGTGCGCCCGGGACGCGGCGTGGCCGCGGAGGAGCGGGGCCCGGTTGCCAAGGTCTATCCCAGGGGAGACGATCCCGTGGAGGCGCCCCACGGCCTCTGGCGCGGATTTGATGACTCCGGCGTTCGGCGTTGGGAACTGCGCCATACCCGCGGAAATCCCGCCGGGGCCTATCGGGAATGGGATGCGGACGGCGAACTGTTTGCCTCCTGGACCTACGATTGGGATGGCAATCTCACCGGATGGCTTCGTTGGTATGATCAGGGCGTGGACGGTTTCAAATATCAACTTGACCCCGAAAACCTGCCGGATTTCGATCCCATCGGCCGCGCCGCCGAACTCAAATCCTGGGCAAAAAACCAGTCCAAACCGTAGATCGGCAGTCCCTTGCCGATATGATCTTCTTCTTTCCTCGGATCTGTGTGGAAAAAGGTCAAAGGCGCTCCTTGGGACGACATTCTCTCAAAAATTTAAGGTTGTGTAATTTCGGATATTTGGTAATCTTTACACATGGATGGAGATTGTTTCGAAAATGATAGGGTGAACCGATATCAATTGGGTTGGATTGCGTCTGTGGTTCTCCTGCTCATTTATATCCTCTACATGGGACAGTTGCAGGCCTGGAGTGAACAGGCCCGGGCACGCCATTTTTTTCTGGGGCCGTGGTGGACGAACACAAGCGTGAAATTTTTGGGACTGTC
>PXAS01000432.1 GCA_003565815.1 PVC group bacterium | reverse complement strand
TCTACGGCGGAGCCACCACCGCCTACGCCCAGGGACTCGCCGGACTCGCCTTCGAAAACACCGTCGCCTACCTCGAAGCCGAGGCCGCCAACCTGCAAGCCCAGGCCGACGACTTCTACACCCAATACGCCTGGGACAGCGAAGACCGCCAGCACGTCGTCGAATTCGAACACCTGCTCGACCAGGTTCTTGCCCACCGCTACGAACTCGCCCGTCGCCTCGGCGAACTCCAAAAGGCCAACGAAGAAGTCGCCCGCCTCATCGCCCAATCCAACCGCATCCTCGCAGAGCGCGAAATTTTCCGCCAGCGCGCCGCTGCCGTCATTCAGGGTTACCGCACCCGCGACATGACCTACCGCACCTTCCGCAACGAGGAACTCTCGCAATATCAGGCCCTCTTCGACCTCGCCGCGCAATACACCTACCTCGCCCTCCAGAGCTACGACTACGAAACCGGCCTGCTCGGCCGCCCCGCCGGACAGACCCTCATCGACGGCATCGTCTCCACCCGCTCCCTCGGCGAATTCAAATTAGGCCATCCCGTCGCCACCACCGGATCCACCGGCGACAGCGGCCTCGCCGGACTGCTTGCCCGCCTCCAGGCCGACTGGTCCGTGGTCAAATCCCGCCTCGGCATCAACAATCCCGACACCTACGGCACGGTCTTCTCCATGCGTCAGGAACTCTTCCGCGTGCGCACCGACCAGAGCATTCCCGACGACGACAAAGCGTGGCAACAGGTCATCGAACAGCACATCATGAGCAACGTGCTCAACGACCCCGATGTCGCCCAATACGCCCGGAACATTCGCAAGCCCGACGGCTCCCCCGTCCCCGGCATTGTCATTCCATTCTCCACCACCATCGGACAGGGACTCAACTTCTTTGGCCTGCCCCTCGCCGCCGGCGACCATGCCTACACCACGTCCAACTTTGCCACCAAAATCGCAGCCTCCGGCCTCGTGCTCAAAGGGTACATCGGCATGGATCCGTATTCCATCGGCGCACCCGGCGCAGGCGGCCCCGCCAGTTCCGACCCCAACGCCCTCAGCGCCACGCCCTATGTGTATCTTATCCCCGTCGGCGTGGACCACATGCTGTCCCCGCCGCTCGGCGACACCAACGAAATCCGCGCCTGGAGCGTGAAAGATCAGGCCATCCCGCTGCCCTTCAACCTCGGACAAAGCGATTTCTCGTCCACCCAGTTCTTCACCCCGCAAGGCACCCTCAACGAACAACTCTGGATCACCCGCAAGCACCAGGCCTTCCGTCCGGTCGATGACCCCGCGTACTTCTACAGCACCTTGCCCCACGAATTCACCAACCGCCGCCTCATCGGCCGCAGCGTCTGGAACACCCAATGGAAACTCGTCATCCCCGCCAACACCCTGCTCAGCAATGAACAGGAGGCCCTCGACCGCTTCGTCCGCAGCGTCAGCGACATCCAAATTTTCCTCCGCACCTACTCCCACTCAGGAAATTGACAAATATGAAACAGACGGGTGATCCTTCCGATAATTCCAGCGAAGCAACCCGGATGGGGTTCGGCATCCGGGGTGTATTCCGGGGCTCGCCGAACCCATCCGCCGTCACGCTGGCTCCGTGCCCCTTCGTGCCCTCCGTGGTTTCCTTGTTTTTTCGGCAAGAACTTTGGTTGCGGCGTTACCGCGCCGGGAAATTTACGGTTAAACTCTCCATTCTCCTCGCTCTTCTGACCGCATCCGCCTGCCGCCGAGACGACCAGAGCGAACCTCCCGGGCACGCGCCCGCTCCCGTGCCCACGGCCATCCCCCCGCCCGAGTCCGTCCCCACCCCCACCACCGGGTCCACCACCGATCCCGCCGAAGTTTTCCGACGCGCCTTCTGGCGTCACCCCACCGATGCCGACCACATCCTCCACGCCGAGCGCCGCGTCAATCCCGACGACAACTCCTGGCAGTGGTTCATCCAACTCCATCCAAGCCCCGAACTCCTCGCCGCCCTGCGCGATCCGGATACCCTCGGTCTGAGCGCGCTCCCGCCCGGGCAGACCCCGCGCTCCTGGACGATCCCCTCCGAGCCCCCGCCGGCTTGGTTTCCAGCCCACGATTCACTGGCCGACGAAACCTTCGAAATCCGCCGCGGCCCCGCAAGCGGCCTCACCACCCTCTACCGCGCGCACGACAACACCCTCTTCGCCACCGACCACGGCACCGGCTTCGCCCAGCCCGTTCGCTGAGCCTGACTTTTCTTCCCAGGAGCGCCAACCGTGTCCGCCGTAGCCCCCCGCGCATGCGGGAGCGAAGGAGGAGCTCCGCATTGGCCAGCGGCCGGCGACAGCCCACACGCTTGTGCGACCTTCGATGGCGGACGTTCGCGTTTCACATTCTTCTCCTTCCTGGAAGTCGGAGTCCAAGCCTATACCTTGGCGACTCCAAGGACCATTCCGAAGCTCGGAAGCTCCAAAATCCGGCGTTCCGAAGCTCGGAATGTCCTTTGAGGACAAACCTTCCACCCTTTTTTACGGACCCCGGCATAAATATGAATTTCCGAAAGGCAACAAGCGACGACCTGGATCTGCTGGCGAATCGAGAGGAATTAGAGATTTGCACCTGAATTTGTTGCCGAAGACTGGCACTTAGGTCAACGTTGCTGAAAAGATAGGGTTCGGCCATTAGACACCCCTCCGCAATGCCGCCGCGATATCGACCATCTGTTGCCGGATTTGGTTTCGGCGAAAGCGCATATCGGGATGTTCATCCGCTCGTTGTTCCCCGAGGAGGAAGTGGCTGGCCCGAACGGGTCCGGGCGCTCGTTCATCCTTGAACATATTATCCAGACATGTCAGCGCGTCGATGCAGGCCCGGTTTCCGACACGAACTTCCTCCGCAAAACCCGCGAGGGCCGCGCGGAGACCTCCGTCGTAGTTTTGTACGGTGTAAAGAATATCAAAGACATCCTTGCCCTGCTGGCGGTCCAAAAACGCCCTGAGCTTTAACGCCAGGAAAGGACCGACCTCGCAGACGCGAGCTATGACCCGTTGTTCCGCGCCCTGTAAATCCATGCCCTGGATCTCCACCTCCCGCGCGGTGGCCAGGGCCCGGTTCACACCCGGCATGACGGTTGCCGCAATGTCGTCAACCGCAACGGTACCACTTTCTCCCTCCGCGCTTTCCACAAGAAAGTCCACCGGAACGGTCAGTCCAGCCACCTCTTTTTCATAGCTATGCGCTAGATCAGGGTGTCGCATAAAGCCCTGTCCGGTCAATGCGGTGGATATCGGGTCGTATAGGCCGGACTCGGTTCCAAGGGCGATGCCCAGATCGACATCGATGGTTGCGGGTTGCGGCAGTAAGGCGGAGCGACCGCCAGACCGGCAAATGTAGCGGGGCACCAGGCCGCCCAGCAAGACCAAATCCGGGTGCCAGCGGGTGAATCCACTCCAGACGGAAAGGAAGGCTCTCTGGGCCATCTCGGTGCGCCTTGGATCGTAGTGAGCATGGGTTTCGTATTTCATGGTCGACAGAATCCCTCCCACTCGCGCAGGGCTTGTGCGGCATCCGGCCCCCGGAGGCCCGTATTCTGAAGGTCAAGATAGATTTGGGCGTCGGAGACCACGGGAAGTTTAAGGGGTTGGCTGACTTCCAGAAAAACCCCTTCGTCCTCCGGCAGATACAACCAGAGGTTTCCGGCGTCCGGCACCTCGCGCAAACCCAAGTCTTTGACCTCTTCTTTGCTCGGAAAGCGGGAGACATAGGCGGAGCAAATTTCCGGCTCGGTGTAGCCCCGCCTCTGGCAGGCTGCGGCCCACTGGGTGAACGCTAAGTCCGTCTTAGTTTCTTTCGCCCACAGTACAAGCCTCTCTTCCAATTGTACCGTGTCAGACGGCAGTCCCGAGTACCGGACGAGCCGGGTGCGGCCTTCAATTTCATCGGCCTTTGCCCAGTCGTCCAAAAGGCGCAAGTCAGGATCTAGTTTGAACGTCCGGCTTCCGGTTTTGATCAGGTACTCCTGTTTCAGGAGATAGGTGGTTATTCTGGAGAGAAGTCCGCTGCTGGCCCAGGTGCGTTGGCAGAGTTCAGCCTGTGTCCATTTCCGGTCCCGGTCCGTCAATAGGCTCCGAACGATCCTCTCGCTTTTTCCCACGAAAATATTCCGGGGTTCCAGGTCATACCGATAGTTGCGCCCCGGGAGGGGGCCCCGGTCGACCAGAAACCCTTTGGAACGGATCCACGCCTGTCCATTCAGATCGATGACGCTCAGGAAGCGGTCTTTGCAACGTTGAAGCAAGCGGTCGTTAAGACAGGGAACCACCAACAAGGGCTGCCGACCCCCATTCATGACTTCCTGCAATTCTGATTCGCCGGGATACAGTCTGTATTTGACCGCGAAATCGAGGGACCAGTCGTCAAAATTCAGGAATACCCGCTCGATATCCGATACAACCCCAGCCTCCCACGACCAGTTTAGGTCCGGGTCTCTCACCGCTTCGGCGTGGAACGCTTCGCTGAGTTGTTGTAGATTGTTGATGCGCATTCTTACTCGTTAATTAAATTCTTAACGGACATTAAGAACTATTATTTTCAGTAAGAAAAGGAAAATCTTCAAAAAAGATAAATGTTTGAGCAGCTCACTCGAACGCCTCCCGCAGCTTCCGGTCGAGCAAGTTCACCGGGGTAGTCGTGTCCGGGGTGGGCAGGATGCTGAATTTGTGGATGCGGAGGAAACGGTAGCCGAAGCTTTCGAGTTCGATCTGGCGCTGGATGTCCTATCTCCAGGTATTCGCGGTCGAAGTTCTGGGCGGTGACCCGCTCGGGGTTTTGGTGTAGTATTCGAGGCCGTCGTATTCGAGGATGAGGGACGTTTCTTTGCAGGCCCGGCTGAAGGTGAGGAGGAGATCCACCCGGTAGCCGGGGATATGGTTGTGGAATTCCCGGCGGATGTAGCGTCCAATTTCAAACTGGGCGATGAGGCGGAGGTTTTCCCTGTGCTCCATTCCTCCTCTCCGGCAACGCCAAGAACGGACCGGATTTTCCGCAAGCCCTCACAGGTGGCCAGGCAGTAGCCGTTCCTCATCTCCTATATGCGTAGGACCCGGTTCCCGAGGGCTTCCCCGCAATCGGCGAGGCAACCTACCTGCCTATCGGCTGTTTGACCGAGCTGAACGCCGAGGGGCGCGAAGTAGTTGCGGTACACTGTCCTGGCAAAACACGCCAAAGCGCAGACCGGGTCCTGGGTGGGATCGCCCGCATATTTCGACACCCTATCTCCGGGGTCTCATCCGGCCCGCACATCTCCAGTAGATTGAACTGCGAGGCGACCTGAAAGAGCGTCCGGCATTCTCTGGGTTCGCGTGCAACGATTTTGCGTCCGCCACCAACTCCCGGCAAGTAGAAGGGAAGTCAGGGATATGGCCGGCGGCCACACTACCTCGAAGTACGGTCAGCGAAGGAGTCTCCATCCGCCGGCAGAAGTATTATGTGTCATTCGAGCACGAAATCAGATGATCCCCTTCCACTCGCATGCGTGATTGAACCTCAGCGTGTGAGCCTTCCGGGAAACCGAAGAGTTGTTGGAACAGGGGGGTATGCATTTCAGATCACCTGCCCAAACCTCCTCACCACCCCCCGGTAATCCACGTTTTCCCCACACAGTTCCTCCGCCATCTCCCGTGCCAGGGGGGCAGAGGAAACCTTGTCCCATTCCGCACCGTAGGCCGTCCGGGGCTTGCAGAGGATGTCCGCTGAGAAGGCTGAGAACGCCCCGCAGAAGTGCCAGAGGTCCAGCAGATGTTTGGGAAAGCCCTTCAGCCCGGTAATCTTTTCGAGAGCACGCTTCTCCTCGTCCACCCGCAGGTAAATGTCCACAAAGCAGCCGGGAGGGATCCGCCCGAGCCTCCGCGCCAATCTCACATCGGCAAAGCGGGTCTCGGGCAATTCGCGCGCGTAGTCCACCAAGGATTGTTCCAAGGGCGTGCGTTGTTTGCCCACCGGCACTTGCTCCAAGGCTCCGGCAAATTCGTGGCGGATCAACACTCGCTCCAATTCCCGCGCGACCATGGCCGGGGCCAGCAGGTCGGACGCCCGATTGTACGCGATCTGATAGTTGCCCTTGCCCCGCTCAATCAGTTTGGCGGTGGTGTTGCCCAGTGCGATGTTGGAAACGATGTCGATCTTCCATCCGGTATTCATCGTCACTTGGAAATGTTGATTCTTCACCCACGCCCATAACGCCTGTGACTCCTCCTCGCCCACTTTGGCGCACAGACGCAGGTACATCTCACGGGCATCCTTCAGAATCTCCAGATGTTTCCGGTCGCTGAAATCCGCGCGGTCGAACATGCGGTCCAGGTGGGCACTCGCCTCCTTGGGATTCCGCTCCACATGTATCATAGCCAGCCCGTAGTAGGGGTTCGGCAAAGAGGGGGCCTGCTCGATTACTTGGCGGAACAAGGATTGCGCCTCATCGGTGCGCCCGAGTTCGACGAGAACCCCGGCAAGGTTGATTCGGGCATGAACGTCCTCTGGTTCAAGCGCCAGGGCTTTCCGAAGATACGCCTGGGCTGTGCTTGTCTCGCCGTTGGCCGAGTACCGTCTCCCCAGCACGCCAAAAGCCCAAGAGTCATCCGGGTCCAGCAAGACGAGGTCCAACAGCAGGTCGGCAGCCTCCTCAGCCTTCCCCTGTTCGAGAAGCAAAAGGGCCAGATTGCGGCGGCTGGGGATGTGCGAGGGAAGCACTTTGAGGACTTGACGGTGAAGATCGATGGCCTCGGCGACCTGCCCCTGTTCAGCCTTGGACACGGCTTTGGTGAAAGTGGACTCCACCTCATCCCGGCGGC
>PXAS01000036.1 GCA_003565815.1 PVC group bacterium | reverse complement strand
TTTGAAATGACGATGTTTCTTTCGTTATGTTTTTATTCTGTTTACAAGAAAAAAGCAATAATAAACTTATAATTGTCAGTACTTTATTCACGATTATATTTTTTTAAAATATCTTACAACGGTCCGCGCATAACGAAAGTGGCGACTTAAAATGCGCAAGTTTTTCGGTTAAACTTTAAGTTTCTAAAAATACCAAAATTTTCGGTTCAATCACAAATCTCGCCATTTTTGTTATGCGCTGTTAGGCAACGTTTTTATTTATCTTTTTTTCTTTTCAGTTCAATTTCACCAGTAGTTTCTCTAGAAGTCCAGTATTCTCCAGACATTTTGAAAACTTTAAAACCATCGAAATTGAGTAACACCGAACCATAATGTATGGCACTTCTGTCTCTAATTCCTGCTTTAGGTGTGTTCAAATATGAATAGAATAGTTGTTGATAACCTCTATCCTTATCAATATTAAATGATGAACTAATACTGTGACTTGAACTTTCATCCGTTTTGATTTTCACGATGATTTTGAAAAAGTCTTGTTTAATATCAATTTCAGTTGAGATTGGTTTAGAGTTCTCTTTGTCAAAGTTTGACTTAATGTTTCCTTTCCATTTTCCTGACAAATCTGGTGTTTGCACTAACCAAGGATAAAACACTTTCCATTTCCAAGCCCAAATAATAAAAATCATCCAAAGAATTATATTTATAGATATTGTAGTGGAAATATGTGTCAGTGCTTTATAAAAATCAATACTATCCAAGTTTTGTGTGATAAGAAAAATTATGGCGTAAACGAAGAAAGCTAATCCAATTATCGCAAATGCAAATATTCTTATGTTGTGTTTTACCATATTAAAACTCTAAATAATTCCAAAGTTGAACCATATATTCATTAATATCCTTTCTTGACCATTTTCTACTCGGTCGAATCAGATAAAGCAATTCCGAAACTTCTCCCCATTCATTACAGCTATCATCTTCTTTTGTGTTCTCGTATAGATAGATAATTGATTGCTTTAATCTTTCAGTCCAAGTATCATAATTATTCATAATTCTATTTGGAACATTCCAAACTAAACATTCTAATAGAAATGAAGTGATATTGTCACTTACCGTTTCACGATCTTCGAGCATTTTATAACGAAGTTTTCTATGCAAACGTGTTAACCTTTTGAATCTTCGATAAGTGTTACTGTTTTTGGCGATTCCGTTTTCAATATGTTGCTTTGGGTAGTTGATAACGGCTTTTGAAGAATCTGACCAAAATTTAGCACCAAGCACATAACTTCCATCTTTAGAATATCTGCGGTAATTCCAAGTTGGAACAACATCCGTCTCAATTCTACTCGTATTTCCAATTATAGTTATGCACTTGTCTTTTCGAATTACATCGTTTCGACCAAATTTTGCTACAAGTGCATTTTCCACATCATTTTTAAATTCAGAGTAAGAATATCCAGTAGGTGGTAAAGAATCAATTCCAACATCTTTTTCTTCAGTTTCCGTTGGCAAATTGAAATAGAATCCACCTGTATATCTAACATTTATGTCAATGTCGCTATTAAGTCTAACATTTGTGTTATTTGCATAAGAACCTTGACCAAAAGTTTCTGTACTTTTGGATTTAAGAGTTTCATCCGAACTTATTGCTTCTCTAACCATTCTTTCAGACCGCTCAAGTTTACTTTGTTCAGTATCACTTGGTGGCTTTGTCCAATTTGTTAAAGTTTGTTCGTTGTATTTGGCCATTGGTTCTGTCGTTTCATAAATGTTGCCTAACGTCCCGCGCATAACGAAAGTGGCGAGCTAAAATGCGCAAGTTTTTCGGTTAAACTTTTTACTTTCTAAAAGTACACAAAACTCTCGTTTCAGCAATAAATTCGCCATTTTTGTTATGCGCTGTTACCACACGTTTTTATTTCCAATATGTTATTTTTCTCGTTTCTAAATAAATAGGCTTGAATTCTTTCGATTTTGCATAATGTTCTTTCATTGAAACTTCTCTTTTAATCCAATTCCCGTTTTTATCAAACTCATATTCATACTTTAATTCACGATTTAGCTCTGAATTCTCGTAAATTTTGGAGTTGATTTGGTTGTATAATCCGTCAAATTCCGTTACTTGGTCAAGATGCTTTATTGAATCGGCTGAAATAGTATATTCGGTTTGCTTTGAAATCCGCTCGTTTTCCCATTTCTTTTCGGTTATCAATTCAATCCATTCCGTTTTGTACGATGAGTGAATAAGGTTTCCATTTTCATCATATGAGTATTTATTAGTTACAATAGGTTTGTTGCTCTCAATATCGTTCTGTCTTTCTAGAACTAATTTGTCAGCTTCATTGAATTTATATTTGTGTTCCACAATTGTTGTGTCATTTTGTTCGATCGCAATTTGTTTGATGACGTAATCCTTATCATTATAAAAAACTATAACTTCGTGATTTACGCTATCATTGACAACGACTTTTCTCTTACTTGTTTTGTTGATAGTATCGTGATAAACAGCCATTACATAGCTATTTTGAGTACGCTTGTTTGTTGAAATTATTTTTTGCAAAAAATCATTTTCATCATATTCGTAAACATCGTTTTGGATTAATTCGCCACTATTGTCGTAATTCGAATTCTCCTTAATACTACCAAATTCGGTAAATTCTTCTTTAAGGTTTAAAATTCGCTTTCCGTCTTTTTTGTCGTTCTGATATACGGTTTTATACCATTCCACTTCTTTTACTTTTCCAAAAAGGTTTCGTTGTTCTCTGTCATTTTCAAAGTCTGAGTATTTCGGTTTTAAATCAGTTGGATAATCTCTTTTTTTATCGCAACCAAACGCCAAGAATATTAATAATATCGAAATGTAAATTTTATGCAAAATTTTCGTTTTAAATGTGTGGTAACGTTTTGCAGCTAAGAAACGTGGGGCATTTCGGAGCAATTACCTGTCCGCCTGTGACAAAGATAGCCACGAAGAACGAAACTTGCGAAAACCACTGCCCGCCCCATGTTTTCTTAGGTGCTGTTGTGCAAAGTGTTTTATCTTTCAATAATTATTTTTTCAGCAATACGTCTTAGCACATAAAGATAAGGGGTCAGTAAATTGTCATTTTTCGGAGTCGGCAAGATTACTTTGTTTTCACGAGATTCTCTTAAATGAACTAAGCTGTTCCTAATATTTACAATGTTCTCTTTTATAGTCCTTATAGTGTTTTCAGGCAATTGATTAATTCCCTCTATTTCATTTTTCATGATTGGGTCTAACTTGAAACCTCCTTCAAAATCGATGGGTTTACTGAAATACTCTATATTGTTCTCCAATTCAATTTTTAAATCCTTTAGCTTAATATGCTCCGTGATAAGCATATCAAGCTTTGCCTTATCATCATTTGCCTTAAAGTGATTTTTAAACTCCTCAATAATTGTCTTACTGTACTCTTCAGCGTTGTGAGATATATCCGGTTTCTTTAGAAGAGTATTCAATTTATATTGAATGTCAGACTTGAGAAAGTAATAAGAAGCGTACTCTAGAATTTGATAGTAAAAGATGAAACTAAGTCGATTGTCGGTAGAATTATTTGCTACTGTTATAATCTCCAATAATATGTCGTCTATCTCGACACCATTAATTGTTTCAGGGAAGGTATCAAACAACGAAAAACAGGGCAGTGAAAAATTTTCCTTCTTATAGCTTTTTTGAAATATTTGAATAGCAGGAGTTTCTCTGTCAAAGTATGTCATGTAGAAATTGAGGTGGCGGCAAAATGAAATAATTTCATTTTTTATTGCTCTAAAATCTCCTTTCACAAAGAAGTTAAATGGTTGCTTTTCTTCGAAATACTTAGTGATGAATTCTGGTAAGTCTTCTTTTCTGTAAAAATCACGAAATTGTCGGAGGTTTCTATAAGACGTTTTACTTTCTTCTTTGTCCTCCCTAAAAGCTGAAGCTATTTTCTCAAATTCTGGTGTTGGATTAGCCCAATAACATGAGTAAGGCTTTCCTTTAAAATTAAAAGTGAAGCTCCTTTGGACAACTTCATCATCTGGTTCTAAAGGAAAGGCAAAAACTTCTAAAAGACCATTTTCAAGGGAGTATGTAGCCATCAACTCCTCTGGGAAATGGAGATTGTCTAGAAACCCTAGGTCTACATCATTTTTAAATCGGAGAAAAAAGCTATCATCATTCCAAAGATTCTTTACATGAACCCTGTTTTCTTCGAGTTCTTCAATCTCTACTTTTGGATACCTTTCTTTTACTGTCATAGGTTTTATTTACATTTTGCACAACGGTTTCGGGCTATGAGCAGGCGGGCTTTAAAAGCTCCGATCTTCCCGACCGAACAAATGTAGCTAAAATGCCCAAACCTATCGTAACTCACTGTCCGCCCGCTTGCTTATAGCCTCGTGTTGTATGCAGGCTTTTTATTTCAGTAATTAACGAATCTATTTTGTCTTTTTTTTCAGTTTCAATATTATTTAAGTTGTCAATAAGTGTGTTCAATTTTTCGAGTTCAATAGATTGTTTTTCAAGTATTTTTATATGTTCTACCATTATTGATTGGTCATCAAAAGACACGCTCACTTTGTTAATTTTTTCATCTGTATTGTTTGCGGTAAAAAATAGCATCAGACTAAAAACAGTAAATACGATACCTAGTGACAAAAAATGTCTAGCAGCTTTGAGAATGTCTGCGGTATTATTGGCTACGTTTCTATTGAATACCGCAAAATTCATTAATTCAGCAATTATGTGTCTTTCTTTTTTAGGCTCAACTTTGTTATCGAAATCAAAAGCAGTTTTTATAAATATTGCTTGTTGAATTTTTAAGCCCACACAACGGAGAGAAATTACCATTGCAATAACAAGTAACGTTAGCGAAACTATTATCAAAATAGTTACAAGGGTATTGATTTCTTTACTGAGAAAGAAGAATAAAATAGCTGAGAGTGCAGAGATATAAGTTAGTAATTTGAAAGACTTTTCTTCAATGGATTTAATTGAATCTCTTGAATCATCATACATACTAACAGCTATTTGATAAAAAGTATTTAGCTCTTTATCTGGAATACCCTCAAGATTGCTTTCATATAATTTTAATTCAGCTTCTTTTGGGTTTTTATGTGGTATGATGCCGTGATATAAAGTAGAAAAAAAGGACTTAAAACCGCTAAACCATTTTTTAGGGTTCATTTCAGGCTCGACTAATGGAGGTATATATTTTTCAAATTCACTCATAACGTCTCATTAATTAGACTATTAGAAATACTTAACCCTAACTCATTTTCAAGCCAAACCCACTCACCAACAGGATTTATTTCCAAGAAAACAAACTGGTTGTCTACAGTTTGAATTAAATCTATTGCTGAATAAACAAGATTCAGGTGCTTGTGATATAAAATCAAGTTTTGTTCTAAACTCTTTGGTAATTGAATTAGACTATATTCCTTTTCAATTTCTGGTTTTCTCCAGTCAACTTCATTTTTATCAAGTTTATTTATTGCTACTGAAAAAATGGTCTCTCCAATAATGATTACTCTTATGTCAAATTTATTTTGAAGCTTCTCTTGTAAAAGAACTGGGGTCTCAAAAGTAATTTCTTTTTCATAATTTTCGAAGAAGGTAGATTCAATTTCGCTTGTGTAAATTGAATATGTTTTGTCTGTTAAAACTTGTAGACCATTTGAAACTGGTTTTATAATAGAAGATTCATTACTTTTTAAAAACTCATCCGCCTTTATTGAGTTATTAGTAACTATTGTTTTGGGGATAATAAGACCAAATTGTTTTGCTAATCTAAGTTGGAGTATTTTTCTCTCAGCAATTTGAGTCGCAAACATTGGGTTAATCCACTTCGCTTGACTTAATGATAAAAAAACACCTTCTAAAAAATGTTTTCTTTCATTATTCAAATAAGGTGCGTCAATATCATTCTCGAAATTTTCAAATTTGCTTGGTATCCTTCTAAAAAATACAGTTTTGACTGAATCAAGTTCAAAAGTTTCATTTGAAATATGACAAACATAAGAGCCGTTTGGATTTATCTCAAAATTAATTTTATTGAGGTCATCTGAATTGATTCTTAAATAGTCTGAATTAAAATTTCTCAACTTAGAAATTAAGTATTCGATACTTATATCATCTCTATTAGTTATAAATAACGTTTTTACTTTCATTGTTATGATGATTCTGACATATCAGCCGCTTCTCTCGTTTTTGTGATAAGAGTTGAAGAAAATTCTTTATTATTTTTTAATTCATTAACTGAATTACTGTTTATTCCTTTTATAATATCATATTTACCAAGATTGACTAATAAATTTACTTGGGTGTTGTTTGTTTTTCTGAAGGCTAGAATTGGATTCTTCATACTATTTTTATTTAAGCGTTTTCTGAACTATCAACAGCTTCTCTAGTCTCTGTTATCAAAGTCGCACAGTGTTTTTTTAAATCCTTGTCAGTCTCAATTAAAACTTTTTTGTCACTAGTTAATCTAAGCCCTAAACGAATGTCAAAGTTTACATTTGTGTCTTTAATTGTCATTTGCTTAGTTCCTTTAAATGTTAAAATTGGATTCTTCATATTATTCATATTGTTAGTTTTTTTAAGCTTGCATACAACGTCTCGTGGCTTGCTACAGTGGCGGGCAAAATAGCAATTCACTTTCGTTTTACTTCTCAAAGTTAATAAATATTCCTAAACCCCTCGTTTCAACTCCAAAGCCCCGCCATTGTTGCAAACCGCTGTTAGCCCAAGTTATTTCTCATCGTTATGATTGTTCCCTTAACTTTAATCCTAATCCTTTAATTTCGATTTTGCGGTTCTCAAAGTTTTGCTTTTTCAATCATCTCATTTTTTGCAA
>PXAS01000177.1 GCA_003565815.1 PVC group bacterium | reverse complement strand
CCGACGGCTTCCGCCGCGTCAGTTTCATGTGGCGCGTCTTCCGCCACACCCGCACCCCCGAAGGCGGCACCGACCTCGACATCCTCTTCCTCCCCCTCCGCCGCGCGGAACGCTAATCGGGTTTTTGCGACATGCCCCCGTTCACTGAAGCGGTAAATTTTTAAAAATTTAAAATTTCTTTTTTAGTCCAGGCTTCACGAGAGGCGGAAACAGAGGGGATTGGTGTCAGTATTGTCTTCATGGATCCTGACTCGCAGCCGTCAATCTCCACCACTGGGCCGATACCTAATCCCTTCGGTTTCGGCACCCCGAAGAAACCGGAATCGAAGGTGAATCCCCCACGCATCACTATGTCATTATGGAACGTAACTTTACTGGAGGCGCTTGAGGCAGTGTGCGATCTGGCCGGCCTTCGGTGGCAAATAAACAAGAATGGCAGCTTACTCATTGAACGAAAACTTTAAAACCATCGGCTGGTGAGAACGCTGCGCGTCCCACAGCCTGATCGTTGGCCACTTTGCATATCGTCATGATTCGAGTCACCCCATTACTCATGTTGCTGATCGTAGCCGGTTGTGCGACGCGCACACTGGACGCCGAACGATTTCATTCTTTTACGCAACGGCGTGTGCTTGGCCACTTTTATTATATCGGCACAAAGGGTGAATTCCACTATTTTTCCGAGAGCTACTTCCTTAAGCCGACGCGCCACTACCGACTCCCTCTATCGGCATACACGATCACAAAGACATTCCCGAAAACTTCAGACCGTTCTCTATGGATTCCTTGGCTGGTTATTTTGAATTCAGGCACCGAGGGCTTTCTGGAAGAGCCGATTCATGTTGTTGAAAGATGACATTGGGAAAGAAGATACCTGTTGCAATGTTCTCCTTGTGTGGGGATACCACCGCACTTCCCCCCTCCGTTCCGAAACCCGTTGGTTTCCCCTCTTCCATCACTGCACCCGCTGTCAACAAAAACACCCGGCCCAGGATGCGCCGGAGCTACTTTAAAAAAAAGAAACTGATCAGTTTTGCTGTGATGGCCAATTAAACTAGCTTGCCATTATCCGAAAAAAGTCAAAAAAACAGTCATACACTCGTGAGAGTGTTTTATAGATTGACATTTTCAATTGTATCCACACGCCTAACACGGTTGCGTAAACTTTCTGGTCTGAGCTTACTTCCCCACCGGGGTCCCTCCATAATGCCTTGAATCAAGTTGTTTAAAATTTTAAAGTTATTGAGCGTAAATTCCGCATTTTCTTTCAGATAACCAGACACCCACTCTGTTTGTTCAAGTATGTTAATCGGTACAGAAGTTAATTTGTTAGCATGTTCCGTCAGTTCTTTTTGCCTGATTTCTTCGTTACGTAGATGAACCCTGTACTTATTTGACTGTTGGTTTACTCCCTTCATCTCTTCTTCCCAGTGTCCCGATGTAGCGATCAGGTAAAGGTCACAAAATTTATGGATAGCATTTGGCCAAACCATATTTGAATAACTCTCTTCTTGGTCTTTTGCTCGATATGCTGAAATTTTATTTAATGCACCCCTCCTCTTTTCCATATTCCTCCTGTTGCGGTCAAAAGTTTGGATCCTTAAATCATCATCTGAAAAGTAATTTACCCAATAAGGTAGTAAATCCACAATATCCCATGAGTATTTTTGGATATCATTCAATAAGTTGTATTGCTGAATTAATATGCTACGGTCTACAGTATGCCACTCAACATCGTTTAGGCGCAGACCGAACCTTCGGACTTGAGCAAAACGAGTGCCTGCGATGACCCAGTTGGACCTGGAGTCTTCCCGAGTCACATAGGTGGCAATGCCGATCACTCTACCGGCTTTGTTCAGTATAGGACTACCACTGTTTCCTTGCACAAACTCTGCGCTTACCTCAATCTCTTTAGGTCCAACCCCTTGTACCTTTCCAATAATCTCTGTGACAACGTTTCTACCTTGGCTATTACCGTACACTTTCACAACCTCATTGATCCGAATTTCACCATCCTCATGCGTCAGTGCCGCCCCACCTTCCGGCATTTTCTCAATTAAAAAACGTACAATATCCGTGTTTTTTGCTAGGTCCATACGAGTGATTTCGATAGGATTTCCATTTAATGTGATAATTTCAAGCCCTAAAGTTCCCCCTATGACATGCGCATTGGTCATAACATAATTGAAACCATCTTCTTGCACAATAAAACCAGAGCCTTGTCCACCTTCAGTTTTGACGATTACGATTGACCCATGGGGGTCGACGAAGTCTGCATGTAGAAAAACACCAAGAAAAAAACAGATAACGATTTTGAAAAGTCGGTTTAGGTTCATAATATTATAATGTTTTATTTATATAAATTCTACATAATATTTATTATACAGATGTCCAAAATATAAATCAAGATAAAAGTATAAGTGTATTAACTTTACTGGACTAACCACTACATCTTGTGCTACGGGATATTTTCATATTCAACATGCGAGTTACTGAAAATGACGGACCATAGGACCCCGCCAATACCAGTTTTGTCCTCTCTCATGCCCGCCTTCCCCCGTGTGCTGAATACCCCTACCTCCTTCGTGTCGCCCCCCTGACCCGTCGTCGCCACCACCCCGCCGGGCAAAAAAGATTCTATGCTGTCCTCCACTGCTTTTTCAGTGGTATCCGACGGGCTCATGAGATTTGTTTAAAGCATGATTTGAATGGATTTGCAATAGCGGATCGCTCCCGGTGCGTGTGAAATAAAGCACCTTCAAACAAAGCCAGCCCACGACAAGGAATTAAATTTTCTATACCCATATCATCAAACGATTGGCTTCTTTCTGGACTCGACAGGACAACACGAACTTGCAGATCAACTGCGGGATGTTCTGCCGCCGACCAACTGGTTTTTTGTGGATCACGAAGCGAAATCCACATGGCCATACGACCCGAAATGGCAAATATATTATCTCCCCGGACTTGCGCATGAAAATTGAAACGCCGCTTTTTCCGTCCAAAAGCACTAAGCCTTTTGATCCACCCAAATCCGTTGGATAAGCCCTTTACTCAATGCATCGAAATCCTTGTCGGTCGTGATCAGAACTGCTTGGCTGACCCGGGCCACCGCCGCTATCCATACATCGTTCTGTCCAATTTTTTTCGCGGGTTTTGGTGGATCGGGAAATTCCGAATCCCACACATGTGTGCCTTCTGACCAAGCGGATAGCTTCGCATAAGTGGTGACCACAAAATCCTTTTCAATGCCAACTGCGGGAAAATCATTGAGGACCCGGGTCAGAGTTTCCCGTTTCCGTTCTCCCCAGCCGAATTTTTCCGCTAGCGCCAGAATCTCCCCTTTGCAGACAACAGTGGTGAACACCAGCGTCTCCGGATCTGATAGTCGGTAGCGGTCTACGACATTCTTCGCCCAAGAGGCTCCCCGGGCAAGTCCCAAAAGAATATTCGTATCCAAAAGATACCGATTCATTAATCTCCCAGCTCCGCCAGAAGTTCCTCTATCGGCTCGTCTCCCGGCCATGCGCCCCAAAAGGACATGGGATCACCCTTCCGTCCCTTCTCATGAACCAATTCCGGAAACAACTCCTTCTGTCTTTCAGGATGCACCTGCGGAGAAACGTCGAAAACCTCGTCTCCCGCCCGGTGCTCCAACAGCTTCCTTGCGTCGATCAGTCGCGCATCACCATTGGCTTTGAAGTGCACCAAGCCCTCGATGGTAACCTCTTTTCCCCAGTAAGTCCGAAGGGATTCGGCGGACAGGTATTCTGGATGAACACGTCCCAACATCCTTGCCCCGTTCGCCATAAAAAGTCGGAATCGACCGGCACTGTGGCGGATCTCATCCAGTTTGCCCGTCACCACGAAAGCGCGAGGCTCGGGAAGGTCGCGCTTTCGTTCGCGAATCTCCTCGAATGCTGTCCGGTCGAGTTGAAAAGAAGGCGTTTTCCCATCCAAGGACTCCAGTTGAAAACGCACATCGACCCCGCCAATCGATTTCCGCAAGTCGTCAATGGCCGACAATGTGCCCTCATCATACCGATCACCCGTTCCCTGCTTATCCCGAGCCTCTGCCAGGGCCGCCGCAACCAAATCCAATGCGGTATGGGTCATATTGGGAGATTCACGCCAAAACTCCTGCTGGCTGAACTGTTCCGGGGCGGTATCCCCGATGCATGGCGCGGCGATATTCAAAACCGTAGACCCCTTGGTGATGCCCGTAATCCGGAAATCAATGGTTTCCCCCAGCCAGGCCGGTCGCTTTCCGGGAGCCGTACTTTCTCCCGTCGCCAGTAAACGGGTCGCTCGTTCGGTGGTTTTCAGCAAAGCGGAAATCACGCGCTGCAAATGAACGGCCGTAATTTCGCCGTTCGCCTCGCTTAAGCCTTTGATGGTAAATCGGTATGCACGTTCGATGGGAGCCGTCCTTGCTTGGGTTTCATGAATACTGTACTTTATAATTCCTTGGGTGTGGAGTTTATTTTTTAACGGAGTTTGGATAGAAACTCTCGATTTGAGCGTTTTCCGACGGTCGGAACCCGTCGCAGCGGATTTCCCGAACGTCGGAAAACATTTACTCAATGCCATTTACCCCCGAAAACGATGCAAGGCTCCTGCCACCCCATTCGGAATCCCATTACTGCCCATGGTACAGGTCATGAATTTATTTCCCTGAACAACCAGACCTGTGGTCGCTTTGCCATTTTTCCGTCCGAGAATCTGTAATCGGGCGCAATCCAGATCCATGCCGGCGAGATCCGCCTGGAGGCGCAACCAGGGAGAGTTGCGGATTGATTCCAGGCTCAAAGGGTCTCTACTGCTGATCACCCCGACAACCAGTACAGGATGGGGCTTGAGGTAATTCCGTAAGTGGGAGTGATAAGCATTCACCAACGGATATTTAATGTATCGCGAGAGAAAACGACATTTGTCAAACCTTTCGCTGTGAAGGAAGAAGGTCTCTGTATGCTCAAAGCGGTTAAACCCCAGGGTTTGCCGTATCTCGTCAAGTTTCCGAATCCGCGTCCGGGCGGCGGTGCTGATGTCGCTCTCCGGATCCGCATAACGGACAGCTAAGTCGCGACCGATTTCGGAGTAGGAAACCCGGTCATTAAACTGACGGCAAATCCAGGAGTGCCGCTGGAACGGCATAGATCCCCCGGGATTGTTGCCCAGCACCATCAACGGTTTCCCACGAAGCGAAATCGAATTCCACGGCTCTGGCAGGGACTCGATATCAAAATTCTCGGCGAAATCGGATAAAAATGAAGGGTCGTTCCGCCAGTCTCGGTATAGACTTTCGCAAAAATCCCAATAGCTACACGTTTTAATCAATTTTAGAGCAAAAGGCTGTTTGTTAACGACTAGGGTGAGAGGGATCACCACGGTGGATTTGGCGATTGTTCACACGATATTCTGTGTAAAAAGAGCGAGTGGATGCAGAAACATCGTTTGCGGAAAAATTCCGTATGTACTGAGTCAAAGGCGCATCGGCTTTCAGCCTTGACAGGCTGCGGGCGTCGTTCCTGTGTCATGTCATTCTCCGTTCGGGTTGGGTTTGCTTGTATCAGACTCCTGAAGTTTTTCAACCACAAGCTTTTCTACTTCTTTTAAGCTGCCCGTCAGCATACGCAACCTGGGCGCAGTTGTGGTATGGGAAGGTTGTGCAGTACAACGTGCCGCCCAAAGGTGAAACACCTTTGCGTGCACAGCTCATCAAGGCTTCCATCTCGGCATGCACCATTCTCCCGTACTCCGTAAGCGCTGAAAGACCTGTGGAATCGAGGTGCTTATGGTTCTCTAAGTAAATATCTGTTGCAATGTTTGTAAGTAAATACCTGTTGCAATGTTTGCTGGAGACCGACACCCCGTTGAGCAGGAGCTCCACATAATCCGACAGACAGCGAATCAGACCGAATGTGGCGTTTTTTTTTCTGTCAGACCGTGACGCAGAAACAGGTTTTCAATCGTCTCGGGCTCGACGGACACGTTCTGTTTCTTCAGCCGCCGCGAGAGCTCCTCATGGCTCAGAGTCGGGTGCTTGATTTTCTCCACCAGAATCGCGACCGCTTCGGCCGGAGTGGGATGTCGGCCAGTCGCATGCAATGTCCCGCGGCATTGACGCTGCTTGTCGAAAACCGTTGGGTCCGAAGAGTAATAAACGAAGCGTCCCCGGGACTTCTCTCGCTTCAAGTCGGGATGCTTGGCAAACGCGGAAAGGAACGAGCGGGGATCAAGTCCCAGCAGCGAAGCAAACTCACCCGCATCAAGGCCCGCGGGAGAACGACGCACCAGTTCAACCACTGTCTGTTTCAGATTGCCGTGTTGTGAGAAGAACACGCCATGGTACTGCCAGAGCCCGTTGGCATCAAACTCGGGCACCTCCGGCAGAGTGTAGTATCGGCCGTTCTGATTATAACTGTTCAACGCGCCCCATTCTTTCAAACGTCTGCGGGCGGTATGAATACTGCCGTCAATTAAGTCGGCCACTTCCTCCAAGGTCAGGACCTTCTTTCTGCGAAACGCCTTACGCGCCTTCTCCATCCGTGCATCTGATTCTCGACTCATGGTGTTGCTCCTTTGGTTGATTAAGTATATTTTTTAACAGGAAATATAAACATATACTTAATCTTTTTAAGGATCATCACAAGCTAAAAAGGGTAAGAAAACGGAAAAAAGACGTCGAGTGACCCTCTGAAAGAGGCGAATCAGTCAATCATATACTTTAGCACCACGAAAACCGCTGCTATAACTGCCTAATTACGTATGGCTTAAAAGAAATCCAACCGAATTTTGCGGCAATAGGATTGAGGGGTTTCCCCTTTTGTTGCAAGTGGATGGACGCGAAGCGTTTTTGGAGTGCGGCAGCTT
>PXAS01000323.1 GCA_003565815.1 PVC group bacterium | reverse complement strand
GGTTGGGGCGTTGCGGGTTGGGGCGTTGCGGGTTGGGGCGTTGCGGGTTGGGGGGGGTTAGAGTTCGTCGTCGCTGACGGCGGCGAGGGCGGAGGATTTTTGGTATTCAGTCACGCGGCCTTCGAAGAAGTTCTGCTCTTTCTGAATGTCCATCATCTCCGCGAGCCAAGGGAAGGGATTGCTCACCCCCGGCATCAAAGGCGCCAACTCACAGCCTTCCAGCCGCCGGTCGGCGATATAATCAATGTATTGGGAAAACTCGTCCACACTCAGCCCCACCGCGTTCACGGGCAGGCAATCCGCGATAAAACTTTTTTCCAACTCCTTGGCTTCCCCCATGATGGCGCGCAATTCCTCTTTGAATTCGGGAGTCCAAATCTCGGGGTTTTCTTCCTTCAGCGCCATCAGCAAGCTGCGCAACAACTCGATATGGTTGGACTCGTCCCGCAGGGTGTAACGGAACATCTGTCCGATCCCCGGGAATTTGTTCTGCCGGTACAACGCCAAAATCATGCCAAACAACCCGTAAAACTGGGTGCCCTCCATGCATTGACCAAACAAGAACATGTTCTTGGCGAACAACTGCTTGTTTTCCAACTGCGTCAGATCCAAATCCCGGCGCAATTGACGGGAAACCTTCATCACGAATTCATTTTTGCGGGTGATCGTGGGCACGTCTTCGAACATGGCTTCGCACTCGTGGGGATTGATGCCCAAGGAACTGATCATGTACAGCAGACTGTCGGCGTGAATGTTTTCCTCGTGGGCGTGTCGGCCCAACACCAGCTTCAGTTCCGGGGCCGTGACCCGCTCGCGGATCACGTGCAGCACGTTGTCCCCGACAATGCCTTCGGCGGCGCTGAAATAGCCGATGCCCATGCGGATGATCCACCGTTCCACGTCACTCAGCTCATCCGAACTCTGCCACTGTTCAATGTCCTTTTGCATGGGAATGTCTTCCGGCTCCCAGTGATTGGTCTTCATGGTGCGGTACAAATCGTATGCCCACGGATATTTCAAGGGCAGCAAATTGAAGAACACGGATTCCCGGCCATTGATCACTTTCTTGTCTGCAAAGGCCTGCTCGGCCTTTTCGCGGTCCAACATGAAAGTCCGCGCGCCTACTGTAAATGCTTTCTCATTGGCCATGGTCCTGTTTTCTCCTCTGAAGTTTTGGTTTTGGAATGGGGGATGCGAATCGCAAAAGGCTCTGCTTTGTTTTAAACGCAACACCAGCCCCCTGTCAACACCGAACCACAATATATTGTGTGATTCACCTTAAAAAGGTCATATTTTATCATCCCATAGTGGTTGTTTTTCTTCATAAACCCATGGCAAACCGTAAGTTTCAGGTCAAAATCCCCTGCGAAAAAATTTATAGACGCCCCAAGGAACCATAGGCATTTCAGTGGGTCGGGAGGCAGGGGGAGGAGGAAAGAAAGAAGGGAAGAAGGGGAGAATCCGAACGTTGAACGTCGAACTTCGAACCGGGGGGGGGCAAAGGGGACAGGAGCGCCAATCGCCGCATTGGCGGGGCCAAGGGGGCAACGTGAAGGAAATCCGAACGTTGAACGTTGAACTTCGAACATCGAACTTCGAACCGGGGGGGCAAAGGGGACGGGAGCGCCAATCGCCGCATTGGCGGGGCGAAGGGGGCAACGGGAAGGAAATCCGAACGTTGAACGTTGAACTTCGAACGTCGAACTTCGAACCGGGGGGGGCAAAGGGGACGGGAGTGCCAACCTTGTCTGCCGTAGCGCGTAGCCGCGAAGGAGGATCGCCGCACTGGCGGCGGGTTACGGCTGATTTTTTAAGAAGATGGCAATCGGAGTTGTCAACCCGATGATTCCTGCGGGGGGCCCGCGAATGTGGAGGAAGATGCGATTTTTTTTTATCCTGCGGATGCTTCGCCGTCCCGCGGATTGTTTTTGGGGAAGGGAATCCTGCGAATGGCGATTCTTGCCTTGAAATTTGGACATTCCCTGTTGGAGATTGGATATTTTCCTTTTCCCTCCATTCCCCTTCGCCCCTGCCGATGCGGCAATCCCGTCTGGCTTCGGTTCGATGTTCGACGTTCGATATCCTGCGAGCGCATCTCCCATATCCAGCGAGCCTGCGAGCGCATCTCCCATATCCAGCGAACCTGCGAGCGCATCTCCCATATCCAGCGAGCTTGCGAGCGCATCTCCCATATCCGCTTCACTCCTGGCTTGTGATTCCCTGAATTTATGGCATTATGAACGCATGATCCAGGAAACCTTGAAAAAAATCGACGAGCGCCTCGCGGCCTCCCCCACCCTCTCTCCCGAAAACCGCGCCGCTTTGGAGCAACTGCTCCAGGATTTGCGCCGGGAGATTGACGCCATGGACGACGAGCAGGCCGAGCAGGCCGAGAGCATCGCCGGCTTCACCGCCGCCAGCGCCCGGGAAGCCCTGCGCCAATCCCGGGACCCCGACATGCTGGAATACAGCATCGAAGGCCTCCGCCGTTCCGTGCGGGAATTCGAACTCAGCCATCCCAAATTGACGCAGGTGGTCAACGGCATTTGCCATCAACTCAGCAACCTGGGCATTTAAGCCATGAGCACCCGGAAAATTCGCATCGGCATCGTGGGCGCGGGCGCCAATACCCGCGGGAAACACATTCCCCTGTTGCAACGCATCCAGGGGGTGGAAATCGTCATGGTATGCAACCGCAGCCGGGAAAGCGGCGAAAAAGTCGCGAAAGCCTTCGACATTCCCGAGCTGGCCGATTCGTGGCGCGAGGTGGTGGAAAACCCGTATCTGGACGCCGTCGTCATCGGCACCTGGCCTTATCTGCACGCCCCGGTCACTTTGGCGGCCCTGGCGGCGGGCAAACACGTGCTCTGCGAAGCCCGCATGGCCATGAACGAGGCCGAGGCCCAATCGATGCTGGACGCCTCCCGCTCCCGCCCCGAACTGGTGGCCCAAGTGGTGCCCAGCCCCTTTACCCTGCCCTGGGACCAAACCCTCCGGCGGCTCCTGTCCGACGGCGCCATTGGCGAGCTTCTCCACGTCGATGTTTTCGCCAATTCCGGCGCCTTTGCCGACTTCCAGCGTCCCATGACCTGGCGCGAAGACAAAAACCTCAGCGGCCTGAACACCATGATGCTGGGCATTTATTACGAAGCCATGGTCCGCTGGACCGGACACATGCGGGACGATCTCACCGCCCGCGCCCGGATCGTGGTCAAACGCCGCAAAGACGCCGAGGGCCAAACCCGGGAGATGGAAATCCCCGATCATCTCGATGTGCTCGGCACCCTGGAAAGCGGAGCCACCGTCCACATCCGCTGCAGTCAGGTGACCGGTGCCTGCCCGACGCCCAACGACTTCATCCTTTACGGCAGCGAAGGCACGCTGCGCCTCGACGTCACCCGCGGCGTCCTGACCCTGCACGCCCGCGGCGGCACCGCCGAGGAAATCGACGTGCCCGCCCATGAACGCGGCGGTTGGCGGGTGGAGGAGGAATTCATCAACGCCATTCGCGACTTGGAGCCGGTTTCCACGACCACCTTTCAGGACGGGGTCAAATACATGGCCTTTACCGAAGCGGTGGCCAAAGCCTGGCAGGCGCATGGTCCCGCAACTTGACATGCGCGCGATATTGCCGTACCCATTCGCAACCCATTTCAAAGGATTTCAAAATATGAGCACCATTTCCATTACCGACCGGGCCCAGAGCGAGCTGTCCAAGCTTGACCTGGGCGAAAGCAATTTTCTCCGCATCAACGTCATCCCCGGGGGATGCTCCGGCATGACCTATTCCGCCGCCGTCGATACCGATTTCGGCGAAGAGGACGTGGAGGTCTTCGCGGCCGACACCCTCCGCATCGTCACCGACCAAGGCAGCGCCATTTTCCTGGAGGGATTGCACATCGATTACAGCGACGACCTCATCCGCTCCGGCTTCCGTTTTACCAACCCCAATGCCAGCGGCTCCTGCGGTTGCGGCGCCAGCTTCGGAGGATAACCCGCCATGGTCATGAAACCCATCGATCTCACCGGCGGCAAATCCGTCTACTGCTTTAACCAACAACAACTTGACGGCGCCTTCAACCTCTACAAGGAAAGCTCGCCTTCCGGCGAGCGCATCCGCGCCGAAGTCGAACGGCTGGAAGCCGCCTGCTCCCGCAACGAACAGGCGGCCATCGCCTTCGTCCTGATTGATCACCTCAACAAAACCTCGGAGTTCTGATGCGCCGCCTTTTTTCGAAGTTCCCCGCCTCCCGAATCCCCCTGATCGCCTGCCTGCTCGCGGCGCCGCGTTTGCAGGGGGAGGCCGTTGACCCGCCCGACACGGAACCCTTCGTGCGACGGGTGCTGGAACTCGAAGGCGGCAGCCAAGTCAGCGGCGTCATTCTCAAACAAACCCCCGACGCCTATTGGGTCGACCTGGGGCACGACGTCCTGCGCCTACCCGCCACCCGGGTCGTCGGCTCCATGGAACTCGATGAAGCGGGGGAAAGGCAAACCGACGATTTGGTCCCCCGCGACAATCGCCTCTTCAAGGTTCGCGAAGACACGCAGACCCTGCCCGTGGAATCCTGGGTCCGCCGACTGGGCGAAGGCGTGGTGGAAGTGCGGTCCCGGGCCGGACAAGGATCCGGATTCATTCTCAACGAACGCGGTCATGTGCTGACCAACCATCACGTCATTGCCGGGGACCGCGAACTCACCGTGACCGTGTTTTCGGGCACCGACGGGGATCTGGAACGCATCCAATACCGGAACATCCGCATTCTCGCCATGGACCCCGCCAACGATCTGGCCCTCCTTGCCATTGAAGATGAAATCCGCAGGCCCCTCACCTGGCTGCCGCTGGGCGTGGCCGGGGAAATGCAGACCGGCGAAACCGTTTTCGCCATCGGCAGTCCCCTGGGACTGGATCGCACCGTGTCCCGGGGCATCGTCAGCCTCACCGACCGCCTCATCAACGGCATCCTCTTTTTGCAAACCACCGCCCAAATCAATCCCGGCAACAGCGGCGGCCCCCTGTTGAACCTGCGCGGAGAAGTCATTGGGGTCAACACCCTCAAATACATGCGTACCGGCATCGAAGGGGTGGGATTCGCCGTGCCCAGCGAAAGCATCAAGATTTTTCTCGCCAAGCGAAGCGCCTACGCCTTCGACCCCCGCAATCCCAACACGGGATACCATTACCTCAATCCACCCCGAAAATCCGAATGGCAAACGCCCGAAGAACCCCGAACGGACACCCCATGAATCAACATTCCCCTTCCCGCTTCCGCCGTGCGCTCCTCCCGATTCTGCTGCCCGCGCTTCTGACCTCGCTCCTCACCGGCCGGGCCGGCGCCCGCAACCTCCTGGATCATGTCGAGGAGGGTAGCCTTCTGATCGTGCAGGTTTCGGATTTCCCCAACTATCGGGAAAAGCTCGATGCCTCCCCCATGTCCAAGGCCTGGGGACAAATCGAGTGGAAAGAAATGTTCCTCTCCTTTGCCCGTGCCGCCGCCGAAGCGGGAGAAGCGGAAGTCTCCGCACCTGCGGAAGTCCGCGCCGAATTGGAAAAGGCGGAAGCGCGCATGAAAACCTTTTTCGAGCACCTTTCCGGTGAAGTCCTGTTCATCACCGGCAATATGCGCCAAGCCGCGGGCCTCTTCAAGGCACACCAAGCCCTTCGGGAAGACCTGCAAGTCGATTGGGCCGCCATGAATTGGGGGGAAGAATTCGAATTGGACCCCGAGACGGAGGAAAAACTGCATCGGGACGCGGTATTGGACGCCAAAGAAGCCCAAGCCATCGCCGGAGATCTCCTGGTCATGGCCGAAGTCCGTGAAGGCGCCGCCCTCATGGAGACCCTGGCCGATTGGATCCGGGAATCGTTGCAGGAAGAGGTCTCCGCGGATTTCCCCCAAAAATTCGTGGAACACCGGTGGGGCCCCCACACCGTCCATACCGTTGTCCCGGAATTGGATGAAGAAGCCGACCCCCGCGAAAAAGAACTCGCGGCCTTGGAAATCTCCCCCTGGTGGACCGTGGTCGACGACGTTTTTCTGGTGGCCTTTACCGAAGGCGGTATCCGCGGCGCCATTGAACGTCTGGAACAACGCCCCGGAAACCGCCTCACCGGCACGCCGGCCTTTCTCTCCACCATGGCCTTTCACGATCAACCCGACTCCTTTTTCTATCTCAACTTCCCCGCCATCGATCCGCTGATCCGATCCGTCATCGACGGAGATGAAATGATCACCGATCAACTTTCTTTCAACAAAATCCTCGATTGGCTGGCCCTGGATGCATTGGTCCCCCTGAGCATCAGCGCCGAAATGCGCCCCGAAGGCATTGCCACCCTGGGTCGGTACGGCTTCGCGCGCGAAACCGCCCTGTCACGCATTTTCCTGGACCCCACCGACTCCCCCGCCCCCGAACCCGCGTTCGTCTCCAGACACGTCGGCCAGGTCATTTCCGCGCACTGGAGTCTCGGACGCTTCTATGAGCAACTCGAAAAAGAGGTTCAAACCCTGGCTCCGGAAGCCGCGGGCGCCTTGGGCATGGCCCGTATGGCCGGATTCGGAGTCATTGGCATCGATTACAAAACCCAACTGCTCGACCATTTTGACAGCGGCTTTTTGCTCGTCTCCCAAACCGATGTCGAAGTCGCGCAAAAACTCGCCGCCATCGATCCCATGGAAGACATGGAAACCTACCTGCAAATGAGCATGGAGCATCCCACCCGCGGCAGTTACTACCTGATCGGACTCCAACTCAAGGACGAACAGGCCGTGACCAGCGCCCTGAACACCATGATGCGCCGCATCTACCCCGACGGGGCGCCGGAACCGGAGGAAATCCTCGGCCATCCCGTCTATTACCCCCTCAGCGCCTTGCCGGGCGGATCGCCCAACATGCAAAAAATGTTCGGCTACACCTTCCTCGACGGTTATCTCGTCTTGAGCCTCGGTTCCAGCGGCATGTTGCGCGAAGCCATCGCCGCCAACAACGACCCCGCCGAACGTCTGTGGGACACCCCGGAATTTTTGGAAGCCCGCGTTCATCTTCCCGTTCGCGCCCAGGGGCTCAACTACACCGCCGGGAAAGAGCTGGAGGCGACTTTCGAAGTCATGCAAAGCACCATGCAGTCCGCGGGCAACTTCTCCGGCGACGCCGTTCGCTTCCCGGACATCACCCCCCTCGGCAAGCTCTTCCGCGTTTCCGTCGGCAGCTCCCACCTGCGTGATCTCGTCACCGAAACGAAATCGCTGATGCTCTATCGCCAAGCGGAATAATCCCATGATATTCTCCCGAATTCCCCTTTCCCGCCGCGCCTTCCTCCCGCTTGCCCTCGGGTTGCTCGCCCCCGGCGTGCCGGCCGACGCCCCCCTCCCCGTCGGCTTTGCCCCCCCCGAAATCTACCTCGCCGATTTCGGCACCCGCGCCCTGCGCACCGGTGACTTCAACGGCGATGGACGCCCCGACCTCCTGCTCATCAACAACGAGCGTGGACGCCTCGACCTCTACCTGCAGCTCGATCCCGAAAGCGGCGAACCGCCTCCCGCCGCCGTTTTGCACCGCGACCGCTGGCAGCCCGTGCTTTCCGACGGGCGTTTCCAGCGACAAAGCCTCATCATCGGCACCAACATGCTCGATCTGGTCACCGGCGACTTCAACGGCGATGGCCACGAGGATTTTGCCTTCACCGACGACCAAAACCGCCTGCACATCTACCACGGCCCCCTACAGCCCGGGTGGCAACCTTTTGTGCGCCTCGATGTGTCCGCCACCCAAAACGCCCCCGGCACCCTGGCCTGGGACGAAACGGAAAAAGCGCTCCTGCTGCTCGGCGAACGGGAAATCCAGGAAGTCCGCTGGCAGACGGAGGACAACCGCTATCAGGTCGAAACCGCCAGCAGCGTCCCCCCCGGCAGCCGCCCCCATCTGCTCTCCCTCATGGACATCAACGGCAATGGCCGCCGGGATGTCGTCTACCAACTGCGCGCCACCGGATACAACCTCGCCGTACACCATCGCCGCGAAACCGGCTTGGACGACGTCCTCCTTCCCCTCATCGAACCCCCCGCCGAACAATTCACCCCCTTCGGCGATCAACGCCTCCTCGGCCTCCACCCCCGATCCGGCGCCCTCCAACAAATTCACCTCGAAGCCCACAATCCGGAATTTAACCCCGTCACTTCCGAATCCCTCGACGTCCGCTACCTCAACTTTCCCGGACCCGCCCGCGAAATCCAGGCGCTGTGGGCCGACCTCAACGGCGATGGTGCCCAAGATCTCATCACCCTCTCTCCCGGACGCCCGGAACTTTTCCGCTACGTCGTCAAAGCTTCCGGCGCCGGCCATGCCCCTCCCGTCCAACAACCCATTCCCGCGGGCATGAACTGGATGGCCGCCGGACGTTGGTTGCCCGGCGACGGCGCCCAACAACTTCTGCTGCATGATACCGACACCCGCTACCTCGGCGTGGCCGGAATCGACGGCAACCGCATCGCCTTTCCCCGTCAAATCGACAACCAAACCGAAATCATCGCCGCGTCCCCCCTGCCCGACCCCCTCGACGACGGCGGACGGGACCGCCTCCTCGCCATCACCCGCGAAAATCGGGCCTACCACGTGAACGTTTACCGCATCGTCCCCGGCGAAGAGGATGCCATTGCCCTGGAAAACCGGCAAAGCCTCGAACTTCCCTTCGTCAACCGCGACGTGTACGCCCCCCTGCGAATCGACGGGAACATGTATCTCGTGTGCAGTGCCTTTGATTCCGGATTCTTCCTCCTGCAAAACGAAGACGGCGAACTCGAAGTTCGCGAAGCCACCGAAGGCTTTTCCCAATCCCTGCTTCGCCGGAAAAAGCCCGAAGACTTTCTCATCCTGCCCCCCGGAAGCCCCTTCCCCTCCCGCTGGGTGCTCACCCAGGACGGCACCGCCCAGTTTTTGACCGCAGACGCCAACGGAACCGTGCGCGTCCTCGACCAATACAACCTGAATGGCAGCGGACGCCTCCGCGGCATTCTGCCCTTCGACCCCGAAGGCCGCCTCATCGGACTCTTTGACGCCGGGCGCAACCTCATCGAGTTGCATCGTCGCGACGAAAACGGACGCCTCTCCTATCTGCGGGATCTCAAACTCCCCCCCATGCAGGTCCAAGACGTGCAATTGCACACCCACCGCGACGGTGAACCCGAACTCCGCGTACAAGGCCGCGAGCAAATCGCCTTTATTCGCCCCCACGCGCCTCCCCTCACCGCCCGGGTCGAAACCCTGTACGAAACCGACCTGCGCGAAACCCGTCATCACCGACTGGTCACTGGCGATTTCAATGGCGACGGACAGGCCGACATCGCCCTCATCGATCCCGCCCAAACCCACGTCATGGAATTTCTCGCCCGACGCGATGAAGTCTGGCAACCCGTCATGCACTTCCAAATTTTCGACGCCTCCATCTCCGTGGCAGGCAGACGCGGCGGCAGCATCGAGCCCCGCGAAGCCCACGTCACCGACATCAACGGCAACGGCCGCGACGATCTCCTCCTCCTCATCCACGACCGCATCCTCGTCTACATCCAAGACGACCTCATTCCCTCGGAAAATTAACGCGCCGTAAATCGGCAGTCCCTTGCCGATAACCCTGCCGTTCTCGACAGGGACTGTCGCGCCACGTAAATCGGCAGTCCCTTTCAGCCCATGGGATTGTTCGGATTCAGCGCAAAAAAACACGGATTCAGGTTCAGGTAAAATTGAATTCCAACTGACCGGAAACGACGATTTTTCTGCCGTCGGGGACTTCGGGATCGGAGGTGTCGTAGACCACGAATTTGACCTGGGGAAATTCCCGGTGCAGTTCCCGTTCGATAAAGGTTTCCACGGCGCGTACGTTGCGGGGATCATCGTCGGAAAAACCGACGCTGATGGATTTGTCGACCCCGCTGCGGCGGACAATGCGGAAAACATGGCGGATGAAATCCATGATGGCGAATTGTTTGGCCTCCTCCTGAATATCCACTCCGGGGGCATCGGACCCCATAAGTGCGCGGAATTCGGGGCTGGTGACGGCGTGGTAACGGTTGAGATCGAGGTAGGCTTCGAGGACCTCTTCGTCGGTCATCCAATGCGCGTCCTTTTCGTACACGGCCCGGTAGCCCCGCAAATTCCGCATCATCTCCTTGCGTTCGTCATCGTCGAGAACATGGCCGATAAAATATTCCACCCCGGCGCGAATGGTGTCGGAACGGTGTCCGCGGGCAGTGACGATGGCAAAGAGGCGTCCCTCGATCAGGGCCTGCCGGAATTGGCGGAAACTGGGGCCGCCTTCTTCCTCGCCCGCAACCACGGGGGCGAGCGCCGCTTTGGTGTCCACCAGAAACTGGCTCTCCGGTTCGTTGGCAAAGTCCCGGAACTCGCGGAAGGCGGATTCCCAGTCGCCGTTCGGCGGACGGTAATGCTCCCGGTCGTTCCGCACCACGGAATAAAAAGACGTGCTGACGGCCAGATGTTCCCAGTCGCCGGATTCGGTACGATGCTCCAAATGGATGCGGGTGGGCATGTGGAGGATATTGTTGTCCCAATCGAAAATATAATATTTGAAAGCGCGGTCGGCCACGGCCAGATTCGCGTCGTTTTCCGGCATCGCGGGGACGGGATCCGGCTTCGGGGGGCGCTTGGGGGCGTTCTTCGGGGGTTCCATGGGGAAAACATACACATCTTTTCTCAAAATTCCACGCGGGAAACGTTTTTCACACATCCCCCGGGTCCTTCGGCAAAGCCATCCGATGAAAAGTTTGCTTTTCGCGCGACTTTCGTTATGGGAAAGGCCATTCCAACGACTTTCAACCCATATTATCAACCGTGTCGATTTCCATGACCCCCAGAGAAGTGTCGGACCTGCATGTGGTCCAAACCGAAGCCCTGCCCACGCCGGACGATATGTGCGCGGCCGTGCCGCGCAGTCCCGCACAAGCGGATTTCGTGGCCAAATGCCGCGATGAAATCCACAACATCATTTTCGGCGAAGACAACCGTTTTCTCCTCATCGTGGGACCCTGCTCCATTCACGATCCCGAGGCGTGCCGCGAATACGCCGCCCGTTTGGCCAAATTGGCCGAGGAAGTTCGCGACCGCATTTACGTGGTCATGCGCGTGTATTTTGAAAAACCCCGCACCACCGTGGGCTGGAAGGGCCTGATCATGGACCCGCATTTGGACGGCACCCACGACATCCCCACCGGCCTGCGACTGGCCCGGCATTTGTTGCGGGACGTGATCGATTTCGGACTGCCCACGGCCACGGAACTCCTCGATCCCATCACCCCCCAGTACATCGCCGACCTCATCTGCTGGTCCGCCATTGGCGCCCGCACCAGCGAGTCGCAGACCCACAGGCAGATGGCTTCCGGGCTGTCCATGCCCCTGGGGTTCAAGAACGACACCCACGGGGACATTCAGCCCGCCATCAACGCCATTCGCGCCGCCACCCGGGCGCAAACGTTCTTGGGCGTGGACAAGCAGGGGCGGGCCAGCGCCGTGACCACCCGCGGCAATCCCGACTGCCACATCATCCTGCGCGGCGGCGTGACGCCCAATTACAGCCAGGCCGATGTGTCCCGCACCCGCGAAGCCCTCGCCCTGCACGGCCTGCCCACCCCGGTGATGATCGACGCCTCCCACGCGAATTGCGGGAAAGACCACGAACGCATGCTGGAGGTCTTTCGCGACATCCTCCGCCAACGCGCCTCCGGTGACACCCAATTGATTGGCGCCATGCTGGAAGGCAATCTCGTCGCCGGCGCACAGAAATTTCCCCAACCCCTGGAACAACTCATCTATGGCCAGTCCATCACCGACGCCTGCATGGATTGGGAAACGACCGAGGCCCTGATCCGCGAATCCCACCAAATGCTCAAATAAATCCGTCATGGACATTGCGATTACCACCCGTTGGAACGCCGGGCGTCATGAAACCGGCGAAAAGATGATCGAGGAAATCCTCAAGATCGGCATCACCCATCTTGAACTCGGTTACGACACCCGGGTGGATCTGCTTCCGGGCATACAGGCCATGCGCGACGAAGGCGCGGTCACCATCAACAGCGTTCACAACTATTGTCCCGTGCCCATGGGCGCCTCCCGGGGCCATCCCGAGATCTGGACCTTTTGCGATTTGAACCGGCGCAATCACGAGTTGGCCGTTCAGCACACCCTCCGCACCATGCAGTATGCCGCCGAAATCGGTGCCAAAATCGTGGTCATTCACTGCGGGTACGTCAATCTGAGGCGGGTCGGCACCCGGGATCTCATGGATTTGATTCACTTCAACCAAAAAAACTCCCCCCGCTTCGACCGCTTTTACATGAAGCTGCTGAAGCAGCGGGAAAAGCGGGCGCCCAAGCATTTCGATCAATTGTGCCGCGCCATGGAGGCGCTGTTGCCCGTAGCCGAGGAATTGGGGGTGAATCTCGGTCTGGAAAACCTGCCCACCTACGAAGCCATGCCCCACGAAGGCGAAATGGACATCCTTTTGCGGCGCTTTCCCAGTCCGCGCCTCAAATATTGGCACGATCTCGGCCACGGACAAATCCGGGAAAACCTGGGGCTGATCAACCACATGCGCTGGCTGGAAACCCTGACCCCCGCCCTCGGCGGCATGCACATTCACGACGTGGCCCGCCAGCTCAACGACCACGTCATGCCCCCCGAGGGCGAACTCGGCCTCGCCCGCTTCAAACCCTGGTCGGAACTGGACATCCCCCTGGTGCTCGAACCCTCCTCGCGCGCCACCCCCGATCAGGTCGCCCAAGGGCTGGCCTGGGTGAAACACTGGTGGGACGACGGCCCCGAGCCGGAAATTCCCGAAGCAAGCGACGCCCCCCCCGAAAATCCTCTGACACCCCCACCCGGATTGGACCTGTAACCCATGCCCCGCATCCTCATCACCGGCGCCAACGGATTTGTCGGCAAACACGCCGTGCGCGAATTCAGGGAACACGGCTATGAAGTGTTCGAAGGGCTTGGCCCCAGCGGCACCCCCGGGCACGACCATCAGGTGCCGTTCAACTTGCTGCATTACGAAATCATCCGGTTTTTGGTGGACCAGCTCAAGCCCGACACCTGTTTGCACCTGGCCGGGCAGGCCCATATTCCCTTTTGCCGCGAAGATCCCGTGACCGCCAACGACCTTAACGTCACCGGCACCGTGCGGCTATTGGAGGCCTTCCGACGTCACCGCCCCCAAGCCCGCATTGTGATCGTAACCAGCGCCGAAGTTTATGGACAGGCCCCCTCCGGCGATTTGGTCACCGAGAAACATCCGCTCACCCCCACCACCTTGTACGGCATTACCAAACAGGCCGCCGACGAAGCCTCCCTGGCCTTTGCAGATCAACTGGACCTGCAAGTCATGACCGCCCGCCCGTGGAACCACATCGGCCCCGGCCAGCACCCCCGTTTCGTGGCCGCCGCCTTTGCCCGCCAATTCGCCGAATTCGTGCGCGGCGCCCCCGCGAAAATGAAAACCGGCAACCTCGACAGCCAGCGCGATTTCACCGACGTGCGCGACATCGTCCGCGGGTACCGGCTGCTCGTGGAGCGCGGCGAACCCGGCGAGGCCTACAATTTATCCTCCAGCACCCTGCTTCCCATTCGTGCCCTCCTGGAAGGATTTTCCACCTGCAGTGGCATCACCCCCGAGACCGAAATCGATCCCGCACTCTTTCGGCCCACCGATGCCAGCCCCTTGCTGAGTACCGAAAAAATCCGCGAAACCTGCGGATGGACCCCGCAAATCCCCCTCGAACAGTCTTTGCGGGATATTTTGGATGAGCAACTCCAGTAGATTTCCCCGGGAGACCCCACGCCTGTCCCGCTGGTGTGTGGACATGTTCCAAAAACACGGTCAAGCCGTGGACATTACCGTCACCGAAAACCGTCGATCCATGATCCGAGTGGGCAAAAAAGCCGGGGGACAGGTCACCCTTCGCATCCACCATGGATTCGAGCAAGCGCCCGACCCCCTCTTGCGGGATTTGGAGGCGGTTGTGTCCGGAAACCGAACCGACGCCTGGTCCCGGGTGGCCGCCTTTGCCCGCACCATTCCCGCCGAGGCCGCCCATGCCCCCGCTCCCGTCCGCGTGCGAACCCGGGGCAGGCACGTGGACCTGCAACCCATACTCGATGAAGTGAACCAAACCTTTTTTCAGGGGAAAATCGAGGCAAGAATCACTTGGGGACAACAACGTCCGCAACGTCGGCGGGGCCGCAAAAGCGCCACCGTGCAGTTCGGCGTCTGGGACGTTGCCCGAAAGCTGATCCGGATTCATCCCGGGCTGGACGATCCCCGCGTTCCGCCCGAATTCCTGCGGTATCTCGTGTATCACGAACTGTGCCACGCCGCCAGCCCGCCCCGTCGGGACGCGGAAGGACGCAACCGCATTCACCATCCTGACTTCAAAGCCCTCGAAGCCCGCTATCCCGATCTCAAGCACATGGAACGACTTTCCAAAGAGATGTTTCGCTTGGTGCGGGGAACGCACGGGAAGGGCCGAGGATTTTCTGATATGAATCTACTGTAGCGTCCCCTTCCCCGAACGGTCAAGGTGCATTTCGACTTTGGGCATGGGCAAAAACCCGTATGGCTTGACAGGCCCTGCCTTTGCACCTAAGTCTGTTTCCATGCGCGTGCCCCAATGGATTATTGAAAAAAAACGGGACGGACAGGCTTTGTCCGCCGATGAAATCGGCGATTTCATCCAAGGATATCATGCCGGGGAAATCCCCGATTACCAGATGGCGGCCCTGGCCATGGCCATTTACCTCAACGGCATGAGTTTCGAGGAAACCGCGGCCCTCACCGAAGCCATGATGCACAGCGGGAAATTGCTGGACACTTCCGGCCTCTCCCGTCCGGTATGCGACAAACACAGCACCGGCGGCATTGGCGACAAGGTCAGCCTGATCCTCGCGCCCCTTGCGGCGGCCTGCGGCTTGGCCGTCCCCATGATTTCCGGGCGCGGCCTGGGAATCACCGGGGGCACCCTCGACAAACTGGAGTCCATTCCCGGATACCGCACCGACTTGTCGGAAAAGGAATTTCTCAAGGTCGTGGATGAGGTGGGCTGTTCCATCATCGGCCAAACCGCCACCCTGGCGCCCGCGGACAAAAAATTGTACGCCCTGCGCGATGTCACGGGCACCGTCCCCTCCATCCCCCTCATCACCGCCTCCATCATGTGTAAAAAAATGGCCGAAGGGCTGGACGCCCTGGTTCTGGACGTGAAAACGGGGCGCGGGGCCTTCATGAAAACCCGTGAGGACGCCGAATCCCTCGCGAAAAACATGGTGCGCGTGGGGGACACCATGGGCAAATCCGTGGGCGCCCTGCTCACGAACATGGACATTCCCCTGGGGCATTGCATCGGCAACGCCCTGGAAGTCCGCGAAAGCATCGAATGTCTGCGGGGCAAGGTGCGGGGACCGCTGTGGGAGGTCACCCGGGAGCTGACCGCGGCCATGCTGCTGCTGTGCGGCAAGTCGCCGGATTGGGAAAGCGCCCGCGAAACCTTGGAAGACGCCCTCGGATCCGGCAAAGCCCTGGAAGTGTTCCGACAGATGGTGGCCGCGCAGGGTGGAGATCCCGCGGTTTGCGATCATCCCAGGGAATTGGCGGCGGCGGGGCAAACCCTTCCCGCCCCGTCGCCCGAAAGCGGTTACGTCACCGACGTGAATGCCGATGCCGTGGGCCGGGCGGTGTTGGTGCTCGGCGGCGGACGCACCCGCGCCGAGGACGGCATCGACCACGCGGTGGGCCTTTCCGATTTGGTCACCCCCGGCCAGTCCATTGAAAAAGGCCAAGCGCTCTACATCCTCCATGGAAATGACGACAAGCGCATCGGGCAGGCCCGTGAACTCATGCGGGACGCCATTCAAATCGCCGACAAAAAACCCGAGCCCCCCGTCTTGATTTACAACCGGATGATGCCCCTATGACCACCGCCATCGACTTGAAAAAGCTTGAAGCCGCCGCCGCCCATGTCCGTGGGAAATGGCCGGACCTGCAACCCGACGCCGCCGTCATTTGCGGTTCCGGCTGGAGCAGTGTGCTGGATGTGATCGAAGTCGTGGACCGCTTCTCGTATGCCGACATTCCCCACCTCGGCGCCCCCGGGGTGGTCGGCCATGCCGGGACCCTTTGTCACGCCCGCCATGGCGGAAAAGACCTGCTGGTTTTCCAGGGTCGCAGGCATTTTTACGAAGGCGAAGGATGGACCCCGGTGGCGCTCCCCGTTTTTCTGTGCCTGAAAATGGGCGTTGGCAACCTGTTGTTGACCAACAGCGCCGGCGCCATTCACCCGGACTTTTCCCCGGGGGACCTCATGCTCATCACCGACCACATCAACCACATGGGGGACAATCCCCTGGTGGGACCCCACCGCGAGGTCTGGGGGCCGCGTTTTCCCGACCAAAGCAACGTCTACCATCCCCGGGCCCTGGCGCGGTTGCGGGCCGCGTCCGCGGAAAGTGGCGTCGCCCTGCGCGAAGGTGTATATTTGGCCACGCGGGGGCCGGTTTACGAAACCCCGGCGGAAGTGCGGGCCTGCCGATTGCTCGGCGCCGATGCCGTGGGCATGTCCACCGTGCCCGAAGCCATGCTCGCCTCCGCCGCCGGCATTCGGGTGGGTGGACTCTCCTGCATGACCAATTTCGCGGCCGGCATTCTCGACCAGCCCCTGACCCACGACGAGGTCACCGAAACCGCCACCTTGGCCATGCCCCGCATGCAAAAATTGCTCCAATCCTGGATTTCGGGAAGCGAAAACCGGGATTGACCGGACTTCCGGCTTGTCAAAGCCTACTTTTTTCTTCATAGAGACGCGCTTCCCGGGAGATCCCCCGACAACCCTGCGGGATCCCCTTGGCATCGAAGCAATTTTTGAACCTCCCAGAACACCTCCCTGAACCACTATGGATCACTCCTTAATATTATGAAGAACGAACTCCTCAAAACACGTAACATCGGGATTTCCGCGCACATTGACAGCGGCAAAACCACCCTTTCCGAACGCATCCTCTTTTACAGCGGCCGCATTCACAAGATCGAAGAAGTCCGCGGCGGCGGTGACGGCGCCACCATGGACCACATGGAACTTGAGAAGGAAAAAGGCATCACCATCACCTCCGCGGCCACCACCGTCGCCTGGAAAGACTACAAAATCAATTTGATCGACACCCCCGGGCACGTGGACTTCACCGTGGAAGTGGAGCGGTCCTTGCGCGTGCTCGACGGCGCCATCCTGGTGCTCTGCGGCGTGGCCGGCGTTCAGTCGCAGTCCATTACCGTGGACCGCCAAATGAAGCGCTACAAAGTGCCGCGGCTGGCCTTCATCAACAAACTCGACCGCACCGGCTCCAACCCCACCAAGGTCATCAAAGACCTGCGCGAGAAACTGCACCTCAACGCCGTGGCCTTCGAAGTGCCCATCGGGTTGGAAGGCAATCACCTCGGCGCCGTGGATCTTTTCACCCGCAAAGCCATCTATTTCAAAGGCGACCAAGGTGAAATCGTCGAGGAAACCGACGAAATCCCCGCCGACCTGGTGGATGAAGTCGAAGAAAAACGCATGGAAATGCTCGAAGCCGTTTCCATGTTTGACGATGCCATCATGGAAACACTCCTCGAAGGCGAAGAACCGGAAGCCGAACAATTCCACAACGCCGTAAAACAGGGCGTGTGGGCCAACGAACTCGTCCCCGTGTACATGGGCACCGCCTTCAAAAACAAAGGGGTGCAGCCGTTGCTCGACGCCATCATCCGGTACCTGCCCAACCCCAAGGAAATCACCAACCGGGCCAAGCGGGTGGACAACGAGGACGAAACCGTCGAACTCATCAGCGAGCCCGAAAAACCCTTGGTTTGCATGGCCTTCAAAATCACCGACGAAACCTTCGGCCAGTTGACCTATACCCGAATTTATCAGGGCACCCTGAAAAAGGGCATGACCATCATCAACACCCGTACCGGGAAAAAGGTGCGTCTGGGCCGTCTGATCCGGATGCACTCCAACGACCGCGAAAACATTGACGAAGCCTACGCGGGCGACATCGTGGCCATGGTCGGCATCGATTGTGCCTCCGGTGACACCTTCTGCGATGAAAACATCGAGGTCACCTGCGAATCCATGTTCGTCCCCGAGCCGGTGATTTCCTTCTCCGTGTCCTGCCCCGACAGCAACGATTACGACAAAATGTCCAAGGCGTTGCAGCGCTTCATGAAAGAAGACCCCACCTTCCGCGTGCACACCGACGAGGAATCCGGCGAAACCATCATCTCCGGGATGGGGGAACTGCACCTCGAAATTTACATCGAGCGCATCAAACGCGAATACAAGGCCAACGTGGTCGTCGGACCGCCGCAGGTCAATTACCGCGAAGCCATCACCAAGGTCACCGAATTCAACTACACCCACAAAAAACAGACCGGCGGTTCCGGTCAGTTCGCGGTGGTCATGGGCGATATCGAGCCGATGGAGGCCAACTCCACGGAAACCTATGAATTCGTCAACCTCATCAAGGGCGGCAATATCCCCAGCGAATACATTCCCGCCGTGGACAAAGGCTGTCAGGACGTGATGAACGAAGGTCCGCTGGCCGCCTTCCCCGTGGTGGGCGTGCGGGTAAACCTGCGGGACGGCAAGTACCACGACGTGGACTCCAGCGACATGGCCTTCCGCATCGCCTCCCGCAACGCCATGCGCGACGCCATTCGCCGCGCGGCGCCGCAGATCCTCGAACCCCTGATGAAAGTCGAAGTGGAAACCCCGGAAGAATACCAGGGTTCCGTCATCGGCGACCTCAGTTCCCGCCGCGGCATCATCGGTACCATGGAATCGCGTGACAACGTCAACGTGGTTAATTCCCTCGTGCCCCTCGCGGAAATGTTCGGCTATTCCACGGCCCTGCGCTCGCTCACCGCCGGCAAAGCCACCTACACCATGGAATTCGAACGCTATGAAGGCGCCCCCAACAACATCGCCAAGGATGTGATGGAAAAACGCCGCGAAAAACTCAAGTCCGACGACTAACACCCGGACTTTCCCAAAAAAAGAGCGGCCCCCGGGCCGCTCTTTTTTTTGTGCCGAACATCGAACTTTTCCGAATTTGCGCAAGTAGGGCACGATACCTGTGGTCCGGACAGGTCGGAGGGGTCGGGACGGGTCTGAAAAGAAGATCAGGGGCGAAGCGCGGAAAACGCTTGTCGTGTTCCGCGGGTTGGCTTAACGTGGGGGCATGATGCAAGCAAGCGAACCCGTGGTGAGTCTCAAGGCTCTGAGCAAATCCTTTGGTGAGTTTCCCGCCCTCCGGGAATTGAGTCTGGAGGTGGTTGCCGGTGAAATTTTCGCGCTGCTGGGGCCGAACGGGGCCGGGAAAACCACGGCCATGAAATTGCTGACCGGCATGCTGGCCCCCACCTCGGGCGTGGCCCGGATTGGCGGGTTCGACTGCTTCCGGGATCGGGTGAAAACCATGGCCATCACCGGATATCAGCCCGATGAACCGATTTTCCAGGATCATCTTTCCGGTTGGGATCTGATCCGCTTCGCCGGGGATCTGCGCGGCATGCGTCCCCGGGAAAGCCGCGACAAGGGCGGGGCGATCGCGGATCGTCTTGATCTGACCCGGGATCTCAATGAATATGCCAACAATTACTCCAAGGGCATGCGAAAAAAACTGGCGGCGGTTCTGGCCTTGATGCATGAACCCCGGGTGCTGATTCTGGATGAACCGACCAATGGGCTCGACCCTTACGCGACCCGGGATTTTCACGCGCTCATGCGGGAACACGCGGCCCGGGGCGCGTCCGTGTTCTTCAGCACCCATTTGCTGGACCAGGCACAGCGGAATTGCCACCGGCTCGGGATTATTCACAAAGGCAACCTCGCCGCCATTGGCACGCTGGCGGAACTGCGCCGGGAGACGGGACAACATTTGGAGGATATTTTCTTTGCCTTCACGGGCGGCAACGACTTGGAACCGGATACAGAAGCAGGCGGATGAATCGGCCGCCGGGAAATTTTCGGGCCATTTGGGTTCTGTTGAGCATCAGCCTTCGCAGAATGCGGAATCTTTGGTCGGTCAACACGCTGTTTTCGGGCTTCAAGAAGGCTTCGACACATACGGCGCGGGTCGCGACGCCCTCGAAGTACGGGCCCCGAAATTGGGCGGGCACTTTTCTCATGATTTTCGGAATGTTTTTGATCATGGGCAATCTGGGCCTGCAAGGGGTGGGCGTTTTTTTCACGTCCCTGAACCGCTCCGCATACGCGACCCCTCCCGAAGAAAGACTGACTTCTTTTTTCCGGGATGCGGTGGACGGCATTCAACTCGCGGCGTTTGAAACCCTGGATGCCATTCAGGACGCTTTTGAGGAGGGGGAGGAAGGAGGGGCTCCCGGGTCCGCCCGCCCCCGGATTCGTCATCGGCCTTCGGGGAGGCGCGGGGTGCAGACCCCGGACAGCGGTCTGATGATTGACATCGTGGTCAATCACCGTGAGCGTCCCCACTTCACTCCGAACGCCCTGGTGACCCGGGGGGCGGGGCTTTTAAGCCTGGTCCTGGCCATGGCGTTGCTGTTTTCCGGGGGCGATTTCGGCAAGGTGCAGGAGTCCGGCCTCTCCGCCGCCATGGGCGAATACGCCTGGACGACCCCCTACCCCATCCGCACGGGGGCCATTCTTTCGGCCCGTTTGTTGCGGGCGGGCTTTCTGGATGTGATTGGATGGATGATCCTGTTGCCGGTATATTTTTTCATTTTCATTTCCGCGGGTTTCGGGTGGGGGTCCGCGCCATTAGCCCTGGGGGCCAGCATCGGCATCAAACTGATGAGCGGCGGTTTGTCGCTTCTCATACGGGTCACCCTCCCCCTCGTGGTGCGTCAAAAAACGGCCACCAATATTCTGGGGGCGTTCACGGGTTTGGGCATGGTTTGTTATTTCGCGTTTCTTTCTTTGGCCAACTTCCGTGAACCGCTGTCCTGGTTGCCGGGCTGGGTGAACCGGGTTCCCACGGCCTGGCTCTATCTTCCGCCCATGGCCCCGGGACTGATGACACGGGGCGGCGCCGACACGATTCTGGGGTTGTCGATCACCTTGCTGGGCGGCGCCTTGGTGGGCATGAGTTCGGTGTTCGCGGCGGATTTTCTGCTCCGGCACGGCAAGGAAAAATCCCATGACGACAGCGGGCGCAGAATGCCGTCCGCGTCCGCCCCGCTGCGTCGTTTTCCAAGCGGGGCGCTACGCACGGGGGCGCTGGTGGTGCGCAGAAACCGAGCCTATCTGCTGCAACTCATCTATATCCCCATCCTGATTATCGCTTACAATGGATGGACCCATTTTCAGACGTTCATGGAGGACCCCGACAGCTTGCAATTTTCGATGCTGGCGCTGACCGCCTACGTGGCCGGGGCTTACACCACGCTGTTCGGTTCCACGCACAGCGTGACTTCCGCGATTCCGGGATTTTGGATGCTCTACACGTTGCCGCGTCCGCTCTCCGCCTCCCTGATGCGCACCACTTTGGTTTCTGGCGTCTTCTCGTTCCTGTATCCCCTCCTGATCCTCGGTTTTGGGCTTTGGATTCTGCCTTTTTCCTTGCACAACCTGAGTCTGGCCATGCTTGCGCTCGGCTGCGTGGCCGCCATGGTGATGATTTCCGGAGGGTTGATGATGCTGGGGGTGGATCCGCATGCCACGGAAAAAAATCGCTCCATCGATGCGGTGTACACCTTGTTTCTGATGATGATCAGTGGCGTGCCCATCGCCGGATTTTTCAGCGAATCCCTCTGGCAACATTTTGTGCTCATGCTGACCATGGGGCTGATCGGTCTGGCGCTTTGGGAAAAAGTGGCGGACCGCAGTCCCTACATTCTGGATCCGGTGGCAAAGGCGCCTCCGCGCCTCATGATGTCGGATGGTTTGCTTTCGGCGGCGGTATTCATCGCCCTGCAAGGCGCGTTTCTCGTGATCCTGCATCTGGGGTTTCAACTGGACCTGGGTTTGTCCTTGTCCTGGAGTTTTTGGGTGGCGGGGGTGCTGACCTTGATCGGATCGGCGATTTCCCTGCGCCGTCGGCGGATCCCGAATGTCCGGCAATGTCTGGGATTGCGCCCCATGGCGCATGCAAAACCCATTGCGCATGCCGTCGGTTATGGCGTGGCGGCGGGCATTCTGGCCACGGTTTTCGGGGTGGGCTATCTCTATCTGTTGCAAACCATCCCCTGGCTTTCGTCGATTTGGGAAATGGCCCAAACGCCCCATTTAGATCTGGATTTCCAGCGTCCGGCGATCATTCTGCTGATTGTGGTTGGTGCGCCTTTGGTGGAAGAGTCGTTGTTCCGGGGAATCCTCCACAATGGCTTGGCCCGCAGCGTGAAACCGCTTTGGGCCGTTTTGGGCAGCGCCCTGATCTTCGCGTTCGCGCATCCCGCCGTGAGCGTTCCGCCCGTGTTCTTTTTGGGCGCGCTTGCGGCTCTGGTGTATCGACGCAGCGGGCGGCTGCTCTCCGCCTGGGTCGCACACGCCCTCTACAATGGCTTGATTCTTTTTCTGCAGGCTTAGGGCCCGTTCAGTAGAAGATGGACTTTCGGAAAAATCGCTTTGCGGGTTCCATGAATTCCTGTTTGCTGTGCAAGTGAGCGATCTGAAATCCATTTTTCAACTGGTGGGGAGGGATTTCCCGGAACAGGGCATTCAGGCCCTCCTTGTGGGTGGCCATGCCGTGAATGCCCATGGATATACCCGAGCCACATGAAAAGAACTCCGAGCCGCTTGGGAGGCGCCGTCATGAATTTTGATTTTCAGTTTGACCATCCCCCGCCCACCGGGTCGCTTCCCCCCGAGGAATACCGGGCCTTTTGTGAGGAGATGATTTGTCGGAATCCCCGTTTGAGCCCCGAGACCTGCATGGTGATGAATCAAGATGAACGCTGGATGGAATCGCCATTCACCTTGGTCCAATCCACAAAACGGGCCGTCCCCTAGGGCGAGGCCTCCCCCCGCGATTCAACGCATCAGAGCCAGTGACGGCTGTCTTTGGCGGGGACCGCGGATTTGGGGCCGGTGTTTCCCCCGGCAATGCGCAGAAGCATCCCCACCATGGCCAACATGAACACCAAGTTGGAGCCCCCGTGACTGATGAAAGGCAGCGGCAGTCCTTTCGTGGGCATGCTCGCGGTCACCACGGCAATATTCATCAGCGCCTGCAAGGTGATGCTCATCGTGATTCCATAGGCCAAGAGGCGGTCGAAGGGATCCGTACACCGCCATCCAATGGTCATGCCACTGACAAAAAAGCCCAGAAACAAGCCCAGGATCACGAGCGAACCCAGGGCGCCGGTTTCTTCGGCGATGATGGACATGATGAAGTCGGTGTGGGCTTCGGGCAGATACGAGAATTTTTGCAAGCTGCGCCCCACCCCCACACCGGTTCCCCCGCCTTCCATGAAGGCATGCAGGGAGTTCATCAACTGGTAGGACTCGTTGTTCTGATATTTTTCCGGATGCAGGAAAGAGGTGATCCGGCTGAGGCGGACAGGGTCGTGCAACGCCAACACGCCCAGGGCCGCGGCGCCGACCACCAAGGTACACAACAAATATCCAATGCGGGTTCCGGCGATGAACATCAGAATCAGCCCCACCCCGCCGATCAAAGCGGTGGTTCCAAAATCCGGCCCGATGAGCACCAGCAGGCAGATGATCGCCACGCCGAAAAAGGGATAAAAAAACCCGCGAAGGAATTCCCGGGTGTGGCGGCGGTGGTGGCTCAACCAACAGGACAGCCACAACACCACCGTGAGTTTCCCCAATTCGGAAGGCTGAAAGCTGATGGGTCCCAGAATGAGCCAGCGATGGGCGCCGTTGATTTTTGGTCCCACCAGCCGCGCCATCAGTAGCAATACCACCGTGGAAAGAAATATCCAAGGAAGCAGGGTCTTCCACCAGGAGGCGGGCACTCGGGCGGTAAACACCGCCACCACGCCGCCGGTCAGCAAGAACAAGCTTTGTCGGAGGGGATAATGGAAGGGGTTGGCCTGTCCCATGCCGATGCTCACCAGCGCCAGGATGCCGAGCCCCACCAAAAAGAGCACACAGGCCACCAAAACCGTCGCGGCCGCCATCGAGCGGACTTCTTCCGCGTCAATTGCCGCAAAGCGATGTTCTTTGGCCTGTGTGTTCATGGGGAATGGATTACCAACTGGTGGGCGGAATGATCAAGCGGTCGCCGGGGCTGACTTCATCATTGGGTCCCAGATTGTTGGCGCGTCGGATTTGTTGCACGTCGATGACAAAAGAATTCGCGATCGACTGCAGGGTGTCGCCTTCTTCGACGACAATGGGAAAGCCGCGGTCGTCGGCGGGGGGCTCGTCTTGTGCTTGTTCGGGCTCGGACTCATCGGGAAGGCGAAGGCCCCCATTGAGCTGTCTCGGCACGGGCGTGGGTCGGGGGGCATCGGGCCGCCGAATGGTCTCGGCTTCCCGCTCCAGTGTCGGACGGGTGGTTTCCCGGGGCTGGGTTGCGGTACGGGTCGGAGTGCGACTTTCGGTGCCCGAGGGCAATTTCAGGGTTTGACCCACATTGATCCGGTCGCCGGTCAACTCATTGACTTGGCGCAGCGCCGAAACCGTGGTGCCGTGACGTCGGGCGATCACGGTCAAATTGTCACCGGCTTGCACCACATACGTCCCCTCGCCGGCCACGGCGGGGGCGGGCCGGGTGGTTTCGGCCGGCGCGGTTTTGGTTTCGGTGGGGGCGGATACACCGGTTGCGCCGGGTGGGATCAGGATGGTTTGGCCCGCGCGGACGGAGTCGGGGTCCACGATCCGGTTGTAGTCGGCCAGTTGGCGCCAGGAAATCCGATGGCGGGCGGCAATGGCGGACAGGGTTTCACCGCGTTTGATGGTGTAGGCCGTGCCTTCGCGGGGTTCGGGCGCGGGACGCGTTTCCTGAATGGGGGTCGGTTGCGGCGCCGGACGCATGGGCACCACCGCTGGCGTGATGGGATCATCGTCCAATACCGTCGTGCGGGCCGCGCGTGTGGGCGGGGGTTGGGGACGGGCGTCCTGATAACTGGGCGGAAGCGGTTGGGTGGGCGGGGGCGACCCAAACTCTCTTTCGGGCCGTGTGGCACAGCCGACAAGAAACATGGCGCCGGTCAAGGTACCGACAACGAGGGGGAAGGACAGGGATTTGCTGTTGTTTGTTTTCATACGATCTCCTTTTCGGGCTTCAAAGCGTTATGATCATTCGATGTGTGTTGTCTAATCAAGGATTGAAAATGATTTCCGCGTTCCGCATAACCGGAATACTGGTCAAAGCTTGCACATCCAGGCGAAAATAACAAGGTTTCAGTGCAAGAACGTTTGCGAAAAACTTCATCCATACAAGCGGACAAATCAAGGGAAAGGTGACAGGAAGCCGCAAAATCCCCCCATTCATTCGCCATTTCGGGGCCGGCGCTTCCAAATAAATGCAAATGCACGATTTTTTCACGCAAGCAGGGTCTGAGCGGTGCCAGGCTTTCGCCCTTGGCGACGCCGCCCGCAATCAGGTGTACGGGACCGGGCACGGCCTTCAGCGCGGCGACGGTGGCCGAAAGACAGGTGCTTTTGCTGTCGTCGATAATCCGTCCGGTTTCGGGACTCCCCACTTCCTGCATCCGGTGCGGGGGAAATTGAAAGCGCTCCAACACTTGAAGAATCAAGGCGTCGGACAAGTGGAATTCGGCGAGGCCCGTGAGCAATGCCG
>PXAS01000143.1 GCA_003565815.1 PVC group bacterium | reverse complement strand
CCCGAAGTCATAGCTTACGGGCATAACCGCGGCCATGCCGGGGAGTGCCATGAGCAGAACGGGGATGCTCATGCGGAGGAAGGATGTGCGGGTGGTTTTTGTCTTCATTTGTGTACCTTGGCGTTGGCGGTTATATGCCAAAATATAATATCATGTATGTTACATTAATAGATTGGTAATTTTCTGTCAACATTTTTTTTCAAGAAAATTTCAAGATTTTAAGCCAAATTCCCCCCCAAACATCTTCCTGCCAGGCGGATGGACGCCATCCGGCGGGCAGGCGTCGCGCAGCGGCGGCCGGATGAATCGGCGTGGAGTATTCTTCCTTTTCGTAATCGTGATCGTGATCGAAACCAAAAAAATCGGGTTTTCGATTACGATTACGATCAGGATTACGATTACGTATGCGGGGTGCGACGCCCTCGAAATCCGCACGGATCCGCAGTGTATGTCGCGGAAACGTGGGGTTGAAACCCCCGGGTCCGTCAGGCGACGCTACGCGGCGCACCCGGATGGTTTATTTCGGTCCGTGGGTTGAAACCCACGGCAGCAACTCCCGCAGCCCGCGGGCATAATCGGGATACCGCAACGGCAAGTCCAATTCCCGCAATTTCCGGTTGGACACCCGCTTGTTGCCCCGGTTGCGTCCGGCGCGGGCGGGGTGATCCTCGTCGTAAAGACCCTCCGGACATCCCGTCTCGCGCCGCACCCAATCGAAAATCTCCCGGCGCGGCGCGGGCCGGTCATCACTGACCAAAAGCAATTCCGGTGCCCTTGCTTCCCGGCGCGCCAGGGCGGCGACCACCCCCGCGACATCGTCGCGGTGAATTTGATTGGCCCAGATGTCGGGTTTGAAATACGGACGTTTCCGCAAGGCCTGACGAATCAGCCGCGTACGTCCGGGACCATACAAACCACTCAGGCGCAGCACACAGTGTGCATCCGCGGCATCCCGCAAGGCCGCCTCGGCGGCAAGTTGCACCTCGCCGGCCCGATGACGCGGATTCGCGGGCGTATTTTCGTCCACCCATTCCCCGTCCTCCGCGCCATAAACCCCGGTGCTGCCCAAAAACCAAATGCAACGCCGGGACGACCAGGTCAAGGCGTCGGCCACGCGGGCCGGACCTTCCACATAGACGCGTCTGTAAAGTTCCGGATCCTTGTGTCCCGTCCCCGACAGCGCCGAAACCAGCAAATCCATCGGGGGCAACGGGGACAGACCCCGCAACGTTTCCGGGAGGAGCACATCCCCGGCCACGGCGCGGGCGCCTTCGGGGGCATCCGTCCCCAAGCGGTTCAGGCCCCAGACCCCGTGTCCGTCCCGCGCCAAGGCCGCGGCGATGGCCCGCCCTGCAAACCCCATGCCCGCCACGAGAATGTTCATCGCGAGAACACCAAGTCGCGATACAGGTACAACCAGCCGGCAATCACCAACAACGCGGGGGGGATGACGATGGCCAAAAAGACGAGGAATTTACGTTTGGGGGAATCGGGAGGCTTCTTCATGGATTTTCTCATTCGCAAAACGGATTTTTTTGTGTATGTTGAGCATAACTTATGTGGAAAGACATTACCAAACAAATGCTGCCTTTTGTGATCCTGCTCGCCGTCTTGTGGGTCTCGGCGGAGATTTTGCAACGCAGTTTTTCCGGCGGGCCCACGATCATCGCCCCGCCGCCCCAGCCCAGGCCCACCCCGCTGCCGTCGCCCACGCCCGTTCCGACGCCGCGTCCAACCCCCGTCCCCGAGGCGGAAGTGCCCTCGGAGGCGGAAGTGCCCTCGGAGGCGGAAGTGCCCTCGGAAGCGGAAGTGCCCTCGGAAGCGGAAGTGCCCTCGGAAGCGGACGCTCCCACGGAAGCGGACCTTGGGGCGGATGAAGCGGATTCACCGGAAAGCCCGCAATGAATCCCGAAGAGCCCTTGGTGCTGTACGACGGTGAATGCGGACTTTGCCAGCGCTCCGTCCGCTTTCTTTTGCGCCATGAAAAAGCGGCGGTCCTGAAATTCGCCCCCCTCCAATCGGAATTGGGCGAAACCCTGCTGAAACAACACGGGTTGAAGACGGATCTCGGGGAAATGGTCCTCATCGAAAACGGCGAAGTGAAAACCGGGCCGGAGGGCGCCTTGGCCTCCTGCCGCTACCTCAAAGCGCCGGCCCGCTGGCTGAGCGTCGGACGCCTGCTGCCTCCGCCCGTTCGGCGCGGTCTTTACCGCTTCGTGGCCCGGCGTAGAATCCGCTGGTTTGGCAAAGCCGACCTTTGTAGCCTCCCCGACCCCGAACAATCGGACCGCTTTTTGGGTTGAACGGAAAAACGTATTGACCAGACCCCTTGTCGGGGATAGGGTTGCGGACCTTTTGATTTTACATTCACACCCGATTTTCACGTTTTTCCGGAGGATTCCCCGCCATGATGATCATGCGTTTTCACAAATTAATTCAATCCCGACTGCTTTGGATGGTCTTTCTCGGGATTGTCGTGGTTAGTTTCGTCTTCATGGGCGCCCTCGAATATTCCGGAGGCGGCGGCGGGCAAACCCGGATGCTACAGGCCCCCGTTGCCCACATCGATGGCGAACCCATTTCCTTTCTGGAATTCGATACCGCCCGCCGGCTCATGGAAATCAATTTCCAGGGGCAAATCCCCCGGGACCAATTGGACGATGCCGTATTCGAACGCATTGCCATGGTGCAATTCGCCCGCAAACTGGGGTTGCAAGTTCCCCGCGGCGTCGCCGAACGCGAATATGCGCGCGAATTGACCAACGAGGAAGGGCAAATTGATGAGGCCCTCCGCATGGAATACCGCGAGTTTTTCCGCCGCAGCAATCTGACCGAAGAAGCGCAAATCAATTACATCCGCGAGCAAATGCTCGTCCAGGATTTACAGCGCGTGTTCAGCACCTTTGCGGTCAACACTTCCTTCGACGCCGAACGCTGGGCCGCCATGGAGACGGATTTGTTCGAAACCAGCCGTATTCAGCTCACCGAAGAGCTGCTCCCGGAACCGGTTGCCGTCAGCGATGAAGCCGCGGAAACATTCTTCGAAGACCACAAAGCCGACTTCACCCTCCCCGAACAACGGAAGGTCCACTACCTCACCTTCAATGTCAGCGATTTCACCCGCGAAGACGATGTCATGAGCGAAGAGGATGCCCGCGCCTTTTTCGACGCCAACCCCAACCGCTTCATGCGTCCGGTGCAAACCGAAACCGAAGACGGGGAAATGACTTGGGAAATGAACCCCCGCGATTTCGACGAAGTGAAACCGGAAATCATGGACTCCTATCGCAGCAGCCGCGCCCGCGAACGGGCCAAGGAAGAAGCCCTTTCCCTCGCCGTCCGCCTCACCCCCCGCCGTGGACGTCCCGCGCCGGAGATTGAGACCGTGGCCGAAGAATTGGGCATGGAACTGCAAACCACCCGGTTCTTCGAACAAAGCGATTTTTTGGAAAACATTCCCAATTCAAACCGCTTCACTCGGGCGGCCTTCAATCTGGACGAATCCGAAATCGGGCGCACCAGCCAACCCGTGGACGGGCGCGACCACGTCTATATCCTCCAATTGGCCGATATCCGCCCCGCCCGCGAACCGGAATTTTTCGAAGTCGCCGAAGAGGTGCGCGAGCGCGCCCTGGCGGATTTCACCCGCAAGGCGCTTGAAGCCTACGCCACGGAACTCAAATCCGAATTGCAGGCACACCTCGACGCCGGCGTGCCTTTTGCGGAGGCGGCGGCCAACTTGGGCTTGGAACCCGAGGAAATCATGCCCTTCCAATTGCAGGACGCCCAGAACGGCGGACCCGTTTTCCCCATGGACGTGGCCGAAAAAGCGGGCGCATACACCACCGGCGATCTCTTCGGCCCCGTGGAGGATCCCCGCTTCGAAACCCTGTCCCTCGTGTATGTGCATGCGCGCGCCCCCCAACCCGAAGACCACCGGCGTTGGATCGATGAAACCGCGCCCATGATTCGCGCCAACGTGGAAATGCAAGGCTTCATCGAGTATTTCCGCGACCAGGTCCTGCTGCGGAATTTGCAAAAGGAACGGGGCCTTTCTTCCGAAAACAATGGAATTTAATGATTGTGTAAGGTTTGCTTTTTAGGGTAGACTCATTTGCAGAACTTCTGCCGTGTGCGTGATCAGGTGATCTCTTTGGCCTTTCTAATACACATGGGAGCTGAAGCTGTAAACATCGTGGTGGATGACATGCCCCTTGCGGGGGGACTTCAGATACCGCGCGCTTAGCACCCACTTTGAACCCTGGTTCAAAGATTCAACCTTAACGGCACGGTGGGGTTCCCTATTTCCCCGCGTTACGACCGGGGCGGAACGGTTGTTCACGGACGGGCATGTCCGTTCGATGTTTACCCGTTAGCCGGGAATGGCGGCGGGTCGCCTCAGCGGGTGTTGCCTTGAAATTTGGACATTCCTTGTTGGAAATTGGATATTTTCCTTTTCCAATATTCAACATTCTGATGGTGCAATCCCCCCGAAAGCTCGCAAAGCGGAAGAACAGGCGGCGTGAGATCAAGCATTCGGTCTCCTCCGAAGGCTTTTTCCCATGTTCAGGCTTTTCCACCACACTTTCGCCCCCCCCTTCGCCCCTCTCCTTGTTTTTTCCAAATTCCTGCTTTCCATTGCCCCCGGAAATGGATAGTGAAATCTTCCCGACGTACCTTCACCACGTTGGGAATTTTTTTTATGGCCAAATACATTTTCATTACCGGCGGCGTTGTTTCTTCTCTCGGGAAGGGCATTACCGCCGCCGCAATCGGTTCGCTGCTCACCAGCCGCGGACTGCGCATCCGCATCATGAAGCTCGACCCTTACTTGAATGTGGACCCCGGCACCATGAGCCCCTATCAACACGGGGAAGTCTATGTGACCGATGACGGCGCGGAAACGGATTTGGATCTCGGACACTACGAACGCTTCACCGGCGCGCCCACCTCCAAAAAATCCAACGTCACCGCCGGACGCATCTACTGGGACGTACTGGAAAAGGAACGGCGCGGCGATTATCTGGGCGGCACCGTGCAGATGATTCCCCACATCTCCAACGAAATCAAAAGCCGGATCCGCGCATTGGACGACAAGGACGTGGACATCATTCTCTGTGAAATCGGCGGCACCGTCGGAGATATCGAGGGCTCGATTTTCCTGGAGGCGATCCGCGAAATCGGCCTCGAGGAGGGCCGCGACAACGTGGCGTACATCCATCTCACCTACGTCCCCTTCATCGCCGCCGCCGGCGAAGTGAAAACCAAGCCCTCCCAGCAATCCGTGGCCAAACTCCGCGAAATCGGCATCATGGCCGACGTGCTCATCTGCCGGGCCGAAGTCCCGCTCTCCATGGAAGTGCGCAAAAAACTCTCTCTGTTCTGCAACGTTCCCCTCAGCAGCGTTATCGAGGAAACCGACGTCAAACACTCCATTTACGAGGTCCCCCTCGTGCTCAGCGACCAAGGGCTCGACGAATTGCTTTTGGTACACTTCCGCATTGCCCGCCCCCAGGCGGATCTTACCCCCTGGCGCAAAGTCATCAACGCCATCCGCAACCCCAAATCCAGCGTCACCATTGGCGTGGTCGGCAAATATCAGGAATTGCAGGACGCCTACAAATCCATCTTCGAAGCCCTCGACCACGGTTGCATCGCCCACAGCGCCAAGCTCAACCTCGTCAAAATCGCTTCCGAGGACCTCGAACGCGGCGACACCTCGTCCATCGAAAACGTGGACGGCATTCTTGTCCCCGGCGGATTTGGCGGACGCGGCATTGAAGGAAAAATCCTGGCCATTCAACACGCCCGCGAAAAGGGCATTCCCTTTTTCGGCATTTGCATGGGCCTCCAATGCGCGGTCATCGAATACGCCCGGAACGTCTGCTGCCTCCAAGAGGCCAACAGCACCGAAATCGAGCAAAAAGCCGCCGACCCCATAGTCTGCCTCATGGAAGAGCAAAAAGACGTGACCGAAATGGGCGCCACCATGCGGCTGGGGGCCTGGGACTGCAAACTCACCCCCGGCACCAAGGTCGCGAAAGCGTATGGCAAAAGCGAAATCAGCGAACGACACCGTCATCGCTACGAATTCAACAACGCCTATCGGGACGTGGTCACCGAACACGGACTCACCATCGCCGGCACCACCCCGGACGGCGGGCTGGTGGAAATCGTGGAAATTGCCGAGCACCCCTGGTTCGTTGCCGTGCAATTCCATCCCGAATTCAAATCCCAGCCCTTCAACCCCCATCCCCTGTTCGCCGGATTCATTGGCGCGGCCGTGAATCGGGAAAAAGAACGAAGCGGCTGATTCATGGCAACCCAGACGCCAACTTGGGCCGCATTGTTTGACTGGGACGGGGTTATCATCGACTCCGCCGCATCGCACGAACGCTCCTGGGAGCGTCTGGCGGCGGAAAACCGTTTTCCGCTTCCCGAAGACCATTTCCTGCGCGGATTCGGCATGCGCAACGAGGTCATCATTCCCGAAATACTCGGGTGGACCACCGATCCCTACCGCATCCGGGCGCTCTCCCTCCGCAAGGAGGCGCTCTACCGCGAAGTCATCCGCGAAGAAGGCGTCATCGCCCTTCCCGGGGTCGAACCCTACCTGCAAAGCCTTCACCGGGCCGGCATCCCCAGCGTGGTCGGCACCTCCACCCACCTCGCCAATGTCGAAACCATTCTCGACGTCCTCGACTTCCACCGCTATTTTCAGGCGATCGTCAGCTCCGAAGACGTGCGGTTCGGCAAACCCGACCCCGAAGTCTTCCTGATCGCCGCCCAAAAAGCGGGGACAGACCCCGAAAATTGCGTTGTGTTCGAGGATGCCCACCACGGCATTCGGGCCGCCAAAGCCGCGGGCATGAAGGCCGTGGGCGTGCTCACCACCCATCCCGGCGGCCACCT
>PXAS01000241.1 GCA_003565815.1 PVC group bacterium | reverse complement strand
TCGGGGACGTGTACGGCGGCAACGACACGATTCACGCCGGTCCCAATGGACGCAACTACGTCTTCGGCGGCACCGGGGACGACCTGATTTACGGCGGGGCCGGCGATGACGTCCTCTTTGGGGACAACGGGGTCGCGGTGTTTGCCGACGGATCTCCCGATGCCTTTGATCTCTGGTCCACCGACCCGGCCTTTGGCGGCGAGGATGTGATTCACGGCGGTGACGGCGACGACATCATCATTGGCGGCGCCATGCACGACTACCGGACGGAGAACATCCATAACCGCGGCAACGTGCTCAATGGCGACCGTGGCGATGACATCATCATCGGCGCCAATGCCCGCATCACCCGCAATGCCAACAAAGAAGTGCTGCGCATCGAGACCATTGACCCCGAATGGGGCGGCAACGACCGCATCAACGTGGCCGAAGGCCTGCGCCCGACCGCCAGCCGCGGAAGCAATATCATGATCGGCGGCACCGGGGACGACATCATCCACGGCGGTTGGGAACCCCTGCCGAACATCATCATCGGGGACAACGCCGTGGTCGTCTTCAACGACGGTTCTCCCGAGGCCAACGACATTTATACCACCCATCCGATGTGGGGCGGTCGCGACGTGTTGATCGGCGGACCCGCCGACGACATCATCATCGGCGGCACCGGGGGCAACGGCGACATGAGCATCGCCAACCTTAACGGCACCTACAAGGTTGAAAGCGGTGTGCTCACCCTCACCGCTCCCGGGCACGGCATGACCGTGGGCATGGTGGTATACGTCAGCTTCCAATCCGGTTCCGCCAAGGAAGGGCTCTTCCGGATCAGCCACGTCAGCGGCAACAGCCTCATCCTGACGGTGCCGAATTGGGTGGGCATGGACCTGCCGTCCGCGCCCACTTCCAACACCACCGGTCAGGCCATCCTGCACCGCGGCGGGGACGTGATCAGCGGCGGTCGCGGGGACGACATCCTCTTGGGTGACGGCGGTTACATTGAACGGGACGCCCAGGAAAAAATCCTCCGCATTCGCTCCAAGGATCCCGAGTACGGCGGCAACGACCTCATCGACCTCTTTGGCAACATGGGCAACGACATCATCATGGGCGGCAACGGGGACGACTGGATTCGCGGCGGCACCATGGACACCGGGGACGACCTGATCTTCGGCGACTGGGCGCTGATCGACTTCACCGTCTATCGCAACGTGTCCCAGGACGTGGCCGTGCCCAACCAGCGCAACCTCATGGCCAACGCCATCTCCACCGATCCCGAGCATGGCGGCAACGACCGCATCGAAGGCGGCACCGGCAACAACATCATCTCCGGCGGACCCGGCGACGACTGGATTTCCGTGGGGTCCGGCGGCAACGTGATTGTTGGCGACATGGCCTTCTTCGAGCGGAACCGCTTCAACCGCTTGTCCATGGTGCATTCCGTCTTCCCCGAAGCCGGCGGCAACAACACCATTTACGGCGGCATCGGCAACGACGTGATCATCGGCGGTGTGGGCGACGACTGGATTGACGGCGGCGCCGGCGACGACATCATCTTCGGCGACCACGGCGCGGTGATCTACTATCGCGAAAGCCACCGCGACAACGACCTCTTCTCCCTTTATCCGACCCATGGCGGGCGTGACACCATCTTCGGCGGCGAAGGCAACGACATCATCTTCGGCGGTTCCGGCGGCGCAGACCAGTCTCCCGGCCCGCATTTCTTCGAAGGCTTGATCCGCACCACCGACGAAAACGGCTACGTGACCCGCGAGGGCGGTTTTGGCGCCCACGGCGACATCATCTACAGCAGTCCGGCGGACTCCCCGTTGAACTTTGACGACATCATTTTCGGCGACAACGGATATTTGGAACGCACCCTTTCCGGCGAACTGCTCTTCATCACCTCCCGGGAGCATATTCCCGAACTTGAAACCAGGGCCTATGTCGGGTACAGCGGTTTGGAAGGACTGTTCAAAGAAGCCATGATCGCGGGGATGCCCGTTGCGAGCGGGGTGGTGGATTTCCCGAACTACGGTGGCGATGACATCATCAACTGGGGCGTGGGCAATTCCGGCAACAACATCATCATCGGTGGCCATGGCAACAATGTCCTCGACGGCGGTCCCGGCGATGACGTGATTCTGGGCGACAACGGCTGGATCCGCCCCGTCAACGGTGAAATCATGGTGGAAATGGTGCGTTCCACGTATCCCGGCGCCGGCGGCAACGACTTGATCTTTGGCGGTCCCGGCAACGACATTCTCATGGGCGGTCCCGGAGACGACCTGCTGATTGGCGGCACCGGCAACGACCATGTCTGGGGCGATGGCGGCAACGACATCCTTTGGGGCGGGGATCCGCAAATCCATTGGCGCAATCTGCGCGTCTTGGACGGCGAGTCCGTCGAGGACAAATTCGAGCTGCCGCCCAACTGGGCGCAAATCGAAGCCGAATATCCCAGCGGCTACAATCCGCCCCTGATCACGCCCATCGCCGTGAACGGACGGCACCTCGAAGGCTTTATTCAAGACGGCAACAACGTTCTGCGCGGTGGCTTCGGCGATGACATCATCTTCGGCGGCGGCGGTAACGACGACATTGACGGCGGACCCGGCAATGACTACATCAACGCCGGCGCCGGCAGCAATATCGTCACCGGCGGCGGCGGGGACGACGTCATTCGCACCGGAGACAACGGCAGTGTGATTCGCGGGGACTTCCCCTTCGTGGGCAGTTACGACGCCGTGGACCCGGCCATCCGCGTGGGGCAGCCCGGCACCCCCGCCCAGCCCTTTGAATACTTCGTGTACCGCGGATACTACACCGGGCGCGACCAGATTTACGGCGGACGCGGCAACGACCGCATCTTCCCCGACGGCGGCGCCAGCGACGTGTTGACCTTCTCCGGTCACACCGTGGAAACCTACGAGCGGGACGGCGTGGTCTACAACGCCATTTCCGCGCTCTCCACGCAAAAAAACCAGCTTCCCGGCGCCGGCTTCTATTATCACCACTTTGCTTTTGAGGGCGGCAACAACGACATCGAACTCCGCTCCATCCGCGCCATCACCTTGTACAAGGATTGGAACCTGCGCTTCATCGACCGCGGCGCGGATGGCGAAGGGGTGACGGTGGACTTCGACAACGCCACCAGGGAACTCAATATTTGGTTTGAACTCGGCGTGTCCAACGCCGCCGACGTGCAGGAAGCCTTGATCAACACGCCCAACGCGCCCTTCCTCGCCTACGCGCATTATCGCGGACCCACTCACGTGGAATTCTCCGACCACGGCGACGGGCCCAGCTCTCAGTTGGGTCAGCGGGTCCACGGCGTGGCCGGTCAGAACGAGATTTACTCCTGGGCCCCCACGGACAACGAGGATCAATGGAATTATTACGGCAGTGATTTGCGCGGTGGCACCGGCAACGACCAAATTTACGGCAATATTCGCCGCGACCGGCTCTTCGGCGTGGGCGGAAACAACTTCCTGGGCGGCGCCTCCCTGATTGGTCCCAACTACGCCTTCAACGAGCGCGGTCCCGGCGACGGTCCCTTTGAAGTCGGCGGTCCCAACCTGCTCGTGGGCGGACCCGGGGACGATGTGCTGCACGGCGGCGGCGGCAACGACGTCCTCTGGGGCGGCGGCGGCAGCGACTGGCTCGAAGGCGGCGACGGACTCGACACCCTCTATGGCGGCACCGGCGTCGACATTCTCGTGCTGGATACCCGCTGGTATTACGAGGTGTTCGGCAACGTCATCGACGGTTTCTTCGGCAACCGCTTTGAGAATGACGTCTTGGACGACAATGCCACCGATATTCTGCTCATCGAAGGAACCGATTTCAACGACTTCATCATCATTTCCGGGGAAACGGCGCTTCTGAGCAACAATCCCACGGCGGTGACCGACGATCTCTACGAATTCCGGCAAACGTTCCGGCTGTCCCTGCAGCCCGACGAAAATTCACCGGTGTATACCGACCTGATCTCCGTGCAGTCCATTGGCCCCCTTTCCGTCCTTGCCGCGCAAATGAATGAAGCCATTTCCACCAGCGAGCTGGCAGGCAAGGTGGAAGCGGTTGAGCGCGGTCAGACCATCGCCTTCGTTACCCGCGGTTACGGTGAGTATGCCACCCTGAGCATCGGCGACTTTACCGGAGGCACCTCGAATACCAATGGCCTCGTGGAACTCGGGTTCGAGGAAAACCAACTGGGTGTGGGACAAATGGTCGTGGATCTCTCCATCTGGTTGCCCAAGGAGGGCGTCGACATGAGCCTGGTCGACCCCATGGATATTCTGGAGAACTGGATGGATGAAGACAACCTGCCGATTCGCTTCTTCAAACACCCCGAAGCGCCGGACGGTTTCCCCGCCCGCCGCACCATTCTCTCCACCTGGCGGGACGAGCAGGGGATGCCCCTGGTTGAGCAGTTCCGCATCAGCGGTTTGGGCGGCGACGATATTCTCGGCTTCGCCCAGGGACGCAATGCCCTGGACGTCTCCCAGCTTAATGAACGCAGCCGCGATTTTGTCAGCGTGATTGACGGCGGGCCCGGGGACGACATCATCTTCGGCTCCAATGGACGGGACCAAATCTTCGGCGGCTTCGGTTCCGACACCATCTACGGCTTTGGCGGCGACGACCAATTGTGGGGCGATGGTCCCGCCGAAGGTTCGCCCGACGACGTGAACACGATCTTCGGCGGCCAGGGCAATGATGACATCATCGGTGGCAAGGGTCCGAACTTCCTTTACGCCTGGTCCGACAACCCCAACCGGGGCGGTCCCAACGACCCCGCCATCGCCCAGTTGCATTTCGTGGACGGTGAAACCCATGTGGTGATGCCCACCCAGCCCGAGTTGCATTTGCCCATGGGCAATCCCTTGGTGGTCACCAACTTCACCGCCGGCTTTGACACCCTGCGTATGGTGGGCACCGCCGACTTGCCCGTCAACGGACGTTTGAACAATGACGCCCGCATCGCCTTCCACATCGGTACGGACAGCAACCCCGTGGAAATCCTGGTGCGTGCCGAGGACACCGTGGACAACAACACCATTGGCGATTTGCTCTCCGTGATCGAAGGCGCCATGCGCGTCGGCCGTTTGGCCGACGGTCGTATCGTCGATTTGACCCGCGCGGTTCAAGTGGGGCGCGATGGCGACCGCATCACCTTCACCACTCGCGGCACCGACGTGAGCCTTCAAACGGACAATGACGGAAACGCCGCCTGGATGAATATCCCGACAACGGAAACCACCGGACGGCCCTCCGTGAATCTGGGCGTCCCCGATCTCGACGGCATCCCTGATACGGGTGACATGCGCTTCCAGGTGGCGTTTGCCGGCGGACAGCCGATCACCGTGTCTGTCACCGAGGACCAGCTTGAAACCGTTTCCAGTATTTTCGACTTGGTCAATGTCCTCAACCAGAGCCTCAATTTCATCATCACCGACAGCGGCAACCTCCTCCGTCTGGGCAGCTATCTCGAATTCGACAGCGTGTACAACGAAGGCAGCGAAGAATTTGAGTTGGTGCTGCGCAACAAGATCACCCGTTTCCAAATCGAGGACCGCACCGATGTGCTCCGAATCGTGGGCACGGAAGACGTCCCGCTCACCGGCAACCTCTTTGCTGACGCGCATTTCACCTTGGTCGTCGGCGAAAACGGGCGCCCCGTGGATGTGCGGCTGCCCTTCACCCGCACCCGCGCCAATCTCACCATTGACATGCTGGTCGATGATCTCAATGAAGCCATTGCCGAGGCCACGTACCACGACGGCACGCCCGCCAATTTGGGGCTGGTGGTGGAGGCGCTGCGCGAAGGCAATCGCATCGTTTTGCAGACCAAGGGAACGCTCCTGCAGATTGACGCGGGGGTCGGCGATCCCGCTCGCGAAGAACTCAACTTCGTTTCCGGCATGATGGGCCGCGGCGAACTTGCCACGACGGACCTTGACATCGAAGTCAGCGACGAAGGCGAGTTGGTCTTCGGCAAACTTGGCGGTGACGCCCGCTTCACCATTCGTTTGAATGCCGGCAGGGCCCATGAGTTGATTGTCCGCGCGGAAGACACCGACGAGCAAACCACCCTTGCCGATCTGGTGGCCTTGCTCAATCAGGCGCTGGCCGATGTGGAAGCCGACGGCGAACGGGTTCGCCTTGAACAGTACATCCGTTTCGGCAGCAGCGGCAAGCGACTGACCGTCACCGCGCAAACCAACGCCATTCAGTTCGTTTCCCAGTTCGGCATCTATGTGGATCCGGAAACCGGGGAGCTGCGGGACAACGACGGCGGCGGCGTCTTTGAAATCGAAGATACCGGCCTGAACCGCATACTCGGCAACGATTATGATGACAACCTCTACGGCGGCACGGCGCTGGACTTCATGTACGGTCGGGGCGGCAACAACACCCTCTGGCGCTCCGACGGCACTTCCATGGATACCATGGACGGCGGCCTGGCCGGCGATGAGTGGAAGCAATACGCGCAGGAAACCGACAAAGTCTGGTACTACCGCGGCACCAATGCCGACGACGTGATCTCCGTGGATTATGTCACCGAACCCGGCCTCTTGGGCGGACGCCATATCATCACACGCCTGACCAACAACAACGGTAACTTCACCTTCGACGCCCAAGTCAAACTCAGCTTCGGCGCCAAAGACGCCAATGGCGATCCGCTTTACGGAGACCTGCCCGCCGGAACCCTGCCGCCCGAGGACGATTTCCTCGCCATCATCATCGATGCGCTCGATGGCAATGATATCATCAACATCGGGCCCACCGTACAGGTTTCGGTGTGGACGGATGTGGGTACCGGAGACAACGTGGTCAACACCATGTCCGGCAACGCCATTCTCCCCGACCGCACCGAACAGGGCGGACGCAACGACACCCCGGAAACCGCCTACTCCCTGGGCCGGGCCTGGCTGGTGGCCGAAAATGAAGTGGATG
>PXAS01000115.1 GCA_003565815.1 PVC group bacterium | reverse complement strand
ATATGTACTTTTCCCCGGCCAGGTTTTTGCGGCGAATACGTTGCGCGAGAAGAAATCCGCCGGTGGCGGAGGAGAGCAAAGTGACGAACCAGATGAGCAACAGTTTCCCCACCGCATGGGGGTCGCTTTGGCGGAGCATCGCGCCCATGATTACGCAGCCCAGGGCCAAATTGTCCGCTTTGGCGAGGGCGTGCATGCGGCAAAGCGTGTCCGGGAAGCGCAACAGGCCCACGGCGGAGGCGAAAAAGAAGAAGATGCCCAGGCAAATGAGAAAAACGGAAAGGAGTTCCAGCACGATCATGGGGTCGGGTCTCCGCTTCGGGGGGGCGGGGGCGGTGCCGCATCGTCCTTGGGGTCCACATCCCCGGCCCCGGGGAGGATGCGGGTGAAGGTGATGATGGTGACGGCCGCGAGCATGGCCATGATCAGGGCGACGTCGAGGAAACCGGGGCGGTGGCCTTCCAGGGCGAGCAGAATGACCACGGCGGTGCCCACGGTGCCGAAGGATTGGATGCCGAGGAGGCGGTCCTCGGCGGTGGGGCCGCGGCATACGCGGATGAACGCCAGCAGGAGGGTGCCGAGAATGGCGAGGGCGGCGGCGGGGGCAAAGTGCGCGGGAATCAAATCAGGTCCTCCGAAAGTTCGATGCCGAACAATTTGCCCACCCGGGATTCCAGTTGCGCGAGTTCTTCCAGAACCAGGGGGTGGCCGGAGAGGAGATGGACCTTGTGAACGCCGTCCACCAGCGACCAGCTCAGGGTGCCGGGCAGCAGGCTGATCATGTTGGCGAAGACGGCCTGGGGGGTGCCTTCGGGCAAACGGGCCGCGTAGGTGCAAAAGCCGGGGTTGATTTCGCGTTCGGGATGCAGGGCCCGATGGGCCACGTCGAGGCCGGAGCGAAAGGACTGGGTGAGAAAATAGAGCAAAAACGGGGGCAGGGCCCGCAAGCGGAGGGGATGCCGGGGGGACGCGGCGTTTTTGACGGCGATATACGTGAAAATGGCGGCGGCGGGCAGGCCGAGGACCCAGCCGGCGGGATCGTGTCCCGTGCAAATTTGCCAAAGGAGGAGCCCAAGCGCGAAGATCCCCGCCACGCGGGTCAAGCGTGTCCGGGGAACGGGGATGTCCGTTTGGGCTTCATGGGGGGGCTGCATGCGGTTGTGGGGGGATTTCTGTGAATGACCATAAAGGTTGATTCCGAATCAGGCAATCCGGAAGCGTGAAATTTTGATTTTGAATTTCGTCAAAGCTTTCATATGCTTGCAATCGGATGAAACCGAGTTTTCCAAGCTGCAGTTGCGCAGGATGTTTCCCGACGGCGTTCCTGAGCCCCGTCCCGCCGCGGATGGGCGCAAGTTGGTGGAGGAAGCGGTGGCGTATGCCCGCGGTTTGGGATTTGCGCCCCACCGGGATTATGCCAAGGGCGCCCGGGTTTTCGGGGGGATCAACGTCAAAGACTCCACCGCAACCTACACCTTCGGGAAGAATGGAATGCCGAATTACATTTCGGAACCTTACGACAACGCGGAGAAGATCATGGCCATGCTGCAGTCGAAATGCGGTCTCAATGGATTCCATTGTCTCGTGGCGGAACCCGGATTTGGGGAGGCGCTGGGCTTGGACGATGAGGACGACGACGGTGAGGTCGATTGGGAAGTTGTCGACCTCTAAAACAACCCGAGCTGTTCCGCCTGCACGGCGACCTGGGAAAAGCGCATTTCTTTCATTTCCGAGAGGTCCAGCAGGGCGGGCACGGAAATGGACAGCCGGTTTTTCTCCAGGGTTTCGAGGATGCGCAGAAAGATTTTTCCGCAGTATTCGGCGTCTTCATAGGCGCGGTGGAAAACGGTGTTGGGAAAGTCAAAGTGGCGGGTCAGGGTTTCGAGGCGGTAGTTCAGCAGGCCGGGAAACACTTTCTTGGAGAGGGCGTGGGTATCGAGCACGACTCCGGCGGGGGCTTTGCCTTTTTCTTTTTTGATGGCCGCCTCGAGAAATTTGAAGTCGAAGCGGGCATTGTGGGCCACCAGGGGAAGATCTCCGCAATACGCGGCCAGAGGGCCGAGAAACTCGCGGATGGGCGGCTGGGTGCGGACCTCCTCGTTGGTGATGCCGTGTACGGCAATCGCGTCCGCGGGGATTTCACAGCCGGGGTTGACGAGGGCGGAGAAGGGGCTTTGGGGCAGCCCTTCCACGAATTTCACCGCGCCAATTTCGACAATGGCATCGGTTTCCGGCTGGATGCCGGTGGTTTCAAGATCAAAAGCAACGAAGTTCATCATGCGGTTCCGGTAGCATGGCAGGGCCGGAAGCGCAAGCGGGGAATGACGCCCCGGAAAAAATCTTTCGATAAAATTTTGACGTAACCCTTTACCCGGCGCGGTTTATCTGCCATGATCGGGGCCTATGTCCGCTTCAGCCTCCTCCTCATCCCGAGCCAACAACCAGATTCCCAACCCGGTGATCCGCAGGTTGCCGAAGTACCTTGTACACGTGCAGGAACTTCGGGACGAAGGGATCACCTGGGCTTCGTCCCATCAAATTGCCGATTCGCTGGGATTGACCAGTTCGACGGTGCGGCAGGATCTTTCGCACATGGATTTGAGCGGCATCTCCAAAAAAGGCTATGAGATCGTGCAGTTGGAGGCGGTTTTGCGCCAGATCCTCGGGGCGGATATCGTGCACCGCGTGGTCATTGTGGGCGCCGGGCATTTGGGGCGGGCCTTGGCGGAACACGGCGCCTTCGCCGAGCGGGGGTTCGAAATTTGCGGGTTGTTCGATCGGGATCCCGTCCTTTTCGGCAAAACCTTCGGCGACGTGGCGGTCAAACCCGTGGAGGACTTGAAAAGTCTGTCTGAAAAGCTGACCATTGACATCGGGCTGATCGCGGTGCCCTTTCAGGCCGCCCAATCGGTGGCGGATTTGATGGTGGACGCGGGGATCCGCGCCATTCTCAATCTGGCCTACAAACACGTGCATGTCCCCAAGGGCGTGCAGGTGGTGGACGCCCGGATCATGGAAAGCCTGCAGGAACTCGCCTATGCACTGGGGAAAAACCGGGCGGATCAACTGAAATCCCTCACCTAAACGCAAACCGGAGGCTTGAATGAACGCCCACGTTTTTTTTCGCATCATCCTTGTGACGCTCTTTTTGTGGATCGTCCCGACTTCGGCCTTTGCCGCCGATCTTGGGGAATACAAGGAGTATTTGCAGATGCAAATCGATGTGATTGATCAGCGTTTTCATCGTGAAGTGGACGCGATCAAAGGGATGTATATCGCCTCCATTTCCAATTTGGTGCATCAGGCGGTGGAGAAAGGGGATTTGGACCGGGTGCTGTTGTTGCGGGAGACCATCCGGAAATTCGAAGAGTCGATTCCGGAGCCCGTGGAGGGGCCTCTGGCAGAGGATGCTGATTTCGCCCGTTTGCAGGATACTTGGGAGCGGCTTTATGAGGAGCAGTTGCAAAACCGGGCCGAGCGGATGGTGAATTTGCATGAGGGATATGATCAGGCGCTGGAACAGTTGCAGCGTCGGCTGACCCGGGAAGGGCAAATTGAAGAAGCGTTGGCCGTACAAGCGGAGCGACGTGCCGTGGCTGCGAATGAGGATTTGCAAGGGATGCGGGAGTTGATCGCGGCCATCCGCGAATCCTCTGACACCCCCAGGGGGCCTGCCCCGCGCGCGCCCGCCTTGCCGGTCACCGGCAAATATGCCCCTGATCTTGTCCTCCATCTGACCTTTGATCGGCACGAACGCATGCGGAACCGGCTGCCCGACTCCAGCCGGAACCGCAACCATGCCGTGCCCCACGGGGCGGAATGGGTGGCGGACGGGAAAAAAGGCGCGGCCATGCAATTCGACGGAAACCAAGACCGGGTGGTGGTGGACAATGACGAATCTTTGCAAATCACCGGAGACCAGACCATTGCTTTTTGGATTTTTCCCGACGCCTTGGAGGCCCGGCGCAATCCGCTGAACAAGGCGTATGGCGGGGAGGGGACGATTACCTTGGAGCCGGACGGGCGACTGAATTATTATTACGGAACCGCCGGAGGCAACGCCCATCCCTATCAGGGTTTCAACTCGGAAAAAGCCATTCCCGCGCGGGAATGGACCCATTTGGCGGTGGTGCGCGATTTGAGCGAAGGCAAGTTGCGCTGGTATATGAACGGCGAGCGGGTCGCGGAAGCCGATGCCCGGTTCGAACGGGCGCGGGCCTCTTCCGCCCCATTGGTGCTGGGCCGCGGATATGCCGGCGCTTTTCAGGGCATGTTGGATGAAGTGATGATTTTTTCCACGGCCATTCCCTCCGAGGATATTCAGGCGCTATATCGCTCCGCGGGAGGCGAGTGAAACTGGCGGCCGGACGGTGGAACATGATTACCCCCCGCTCCCCGATCCAGGCGCATCCGCTCAGACCCTATGAACTGGTCTTTTTCGGGTTGTGCGCTTTTTTCGCGTCCTTGCTCGTGTCGGGAGTCGTGTTTCAAGGGGAGCGCGTGTCCGCGGATGAAGAAGGATATCTGTTTCAGGCGTGGAATTTTTTCGATGGCGTGGTCCGCCGCGAAGCCCCGCCTTTTTACGAAATGATGGATCAGGAAATGATTGTCCTGCGCCCGGATCACGGATGGCTTTCCCGCCTGCCGCCGGGACAGTCCCTCTGGCTGGTGCCGGGACTCTGGCTGCGCCATCCGCATCTCATGACCGCCCTGGCGGCCGCGATCACCGTCATGGCCGGCTATGAAATCGGACGGCGCCTGCGAATTCCCCGGTATTTGGTGCCGGTGATTTTGCTCATCAGTCCCTTTTTCCTGTTGCTCCACGGGACTTTGCTCGCGCAGACCGGCGGCATGGCCTTTTCGTCGCTCATGTTGTTGGCTTACATGATCTGGCGGCAGGATCGAAAGCCGGTTTTCGGGCTTATCGCCGGACTTTGCTGGAGTTTTCTGTATCTGAATCGTCCCATGACCGCGTGGCTGGTCTTGCTTCCGTTTGCCGTGGATGTCTGGCTGGAATTGGCGCGAAACCGCAAAAAATGGTCCGCTTGGTTGGGGCTGTTTCTTTTTGGGATGGCGCTGGCCGCGGGAATCGGCCTGTATATGCGCTACAACGAACTCGCCACCGGCGCTCCCCGCCTGGCCACGCATTTGTTTGACGAACCCGGGGACAGGCTGGGGTTCGGCTACCGGGAGATGCGGGACGGTTCCCAAACGAGAGTGGAGCATACGGTGCAAAGGGGCTTTCGCTTGTTGTGGCGAAACGTGCGGAATCTCGACCAATGGATGCTGGGCACGCCCCGGTTTACACTTTTGATTTGGCTGGCAATCGCCGGGCACGGCTGGAGTCGCAGGTGGTCGGGCATTTTGTTTGGTTGCGTGGCGGCGGCGTTCCTCGGTCACGTGGCCTGGTGGCGGATGGCGGATTACAGCGTGGGACCGTTGTATCAGGCGGAAATTTTTCCGCATTTCGTAGTGCTGGGTTCGTTGGGCCTCTCCCGGATCTGGCGGCGGTCCCATGCCCGCGCGTCCCTGAGGTTGGGCTTCTTCGTGCTCGCCGCGCTCGTGGTCTGCTGGCGTTCCCTGGTCTTTTGCATGGAGCGGGTCGAACGCATCGAGGCCCTCCGCGGAGAAGCGTGGGCCCTGGAGCGGCAAATCAAAGACTTGCCCGATCCGTCTTTGCTCTTTCTGCACGGCGTGTTTCCGCAAAATCCGCAGATGAGAAATTACATCCAGTTGAACCCCAGGGGCTTGAAAACGCCCGTTTTGCGCCTGCAAGCCTCCCCGGAGGATCAACCCGCCATTGCCGCCGGGTATCCCGAACGGCAGGCGTTCATTCTGCGGGATCAGCCGGAGGTGGGGATAGACCCTTTTGACGTTCCCTTCACCGATCTCATGCGCCCCGGCGCCGCCGGCAGGGCTTCGCGCGGGGTGGGGGAAGTATCCGGCGAGCATCGCGTGGCCAATGGTCAGCACGGGGCTGGACTTTTCTTTTATGGGTGGTATCCCTACTTGCCTCCGGGCGATTATGAAGTGCGCTTTGACATGCGGTGGCGGGATGTGTCCACGGACGCCCCGGTCCGCATTGAAGTCATGACCGATTTCGGGCGCGTTTCCTTGGGCGCTCAGGAAATTTCCGGCGGACTGGACCCCTCCGGCATTTCCTTTCAGCTGCTCGAAATCACCCGGGTGGAACCCCGCGTTCATTATGGGGGCTCCGGCACCCTTGAATTGCGGAAAATTGAAATCAAACGACGCGGGCCAGGCGGGCCCGACGTTCACAACCTGACGGAGGAAACCGAAGATGACTTATGATTTTACCACGCGGATGAACCGCAAAGGCACCGGCAGTTTGAAATGGCGGAAATACGAAGAAGGCGAAATCCTGCCCATGTGGGTGGCGGACATGGATTTCTTTTCGCCCCCGGAGGTGATCGAAGCGCTTCGGGACCGCGTGGATCACGGCGTTTTCGGATACACGGTGCCGACCCCGGAGGCGGAAACGGAAACCCTGGCCTATTTGCAACGCCGTCATGGACTGGAGGTGGATGGCGGGGAGCTTGTGTGGTTGCCCGGACTGGTGCAGGGCTTGAACCTCGTTTGCAGGGCCGCCGGGAAATCCGGGGACGGGGTCATGGTCAACACGCCCGTCTATCCCCCCTTCCTCTCCGCGCCCCTGTTCTCGGACCGCAAGCGCATCACCTCGGATCTGATTGAAGAAAATGGACGATGGACCTTTGACCGGGAGGGCATGGAGCGGGCGGTCACCCCCGAAACCCGTCTGTTCATCCTCTGCAACCCCCACAATCCGGTGGGCCGGGTTTTTTCCCGCGAAGAGCTGGAATGGTTGCTCGATTTTTGCGAAAGGCACGATCTTTGGATTTGTTCCGACGAGATTCACTGCGACCTCATCTTCGAAGACGTCCCCCACATCCCCATGCTGGCGTTGGGCGAGCGGGCCGCCCGCCGCACCATCGCCTT
>PXAS01000131.1 GCA_003565815.1 PVC group bacterium | reverse complement strand
GTCACGTGCAGGGTGCCGGTTTCAAAGTCAATCCGACTTTCCTTCACGCCGGAAATTCGATTGATCTGATCATCCAAATTGCTGGCACAGAGCGGACAACTCAAGCCATGGGCGCTGATTTCTGCGGTCGTGGTCGCGAATTCTTCTTCGAAATCTTCACGGGGTTCTCCCGTGACGGCGCAACCGAAAGTCAATATCATCAAAGCCACCCCGAGGGCGGCGGTAAATTTATTCATCAGTATCTCCAAAATTGTGTTGTTGTGGGGGGGGATCTGAACGATTCCCCCTCAACAGCGCCATCTTTGGAGCATTGCGCATGGATGTCGGGACAAAGCGCCCCTCACCCGCACAGGTTTGATTTCAAATTCCGGATCCGCCCGGGGAGCCGCCGTCAACGTAAAGAAAAAGTCACAATCGGCCATCGTCTGACAAGGGGGGACCCTGAACCCAATGCTTGGGAGCCCGGAGGACATGGGCGCGGGCTCCACCGCACAGCGGCATTCCCGGCATGAGGATGGGTCGGGCTGCTCCGCCGGGGCACAACAAGATTTCGCCACGGTTTCTTCCAGACAACAGCATACCGTCCCCTTCCCGGCACATGGGGTGTACCCCGGAGTGGCGTTCACTTCCGGGATCAGGAGAAACATCAATAAAACGGATAAAATCCTGAGAACCATGCCCAAAGCTAAACCGATTTCATCAAACTTCAAGTGGATTGGAGTTCCCACCACTTCATTTCCAGAGATCTTGCGCAGAACCCAATTTGATGGAATTTTTCCACAGAATGTACCCCAGAAAATCAAAAGGACACTCCTGTCCGCCCGCCCTCCTATATACGTCTGATAACGGACAGATCATACTACAGATTCGTATGTTTACACATTTGAGCACATATTTTTGTATGATATGACTTGATCCCAATCAATTATGAAGCATCTTTTTGCATGAAGCTTACGGAAGAAGAAACCACCCGCGCCTTGCGGATGTCCATGATGGACGGCGCCTTTGCCACCGTCATGGGCTCACTCTGCGGGGGGATTTTTTTGGTTGGATTTGCCTTGAACGTTTTGTCGGCCTCCACAGTGCAGGTGGGCATACTGGCGGCCCTGCCCGTTTCCGCGAACATGGCCCAGTTGCTGGGGTCCATATTGATCGAACGGCTCGGCCATCGGAGAAGGTTTTGCATGGCGTGGGTCTTTATGGCGAGAATCCTGTGGGTCCCCATCATTCTCCTGCCCCTGCCGATGTTCGCGGGTTGGGCCGATTGGCGGATTTGGGGCCTGGTGTTTATGGTGGGACTGTCCTGCATGCACGGGTCGATGTCCGGCGTGGCCTGGTTGGGGTGGATGAGCGATTTGATTCCCGTGAATACCCGGGGTCGTTTTTTTGCCAAGCGTAACATCGTGTGTGCGTCATCCGGCATGGTGGCCACCCTGCTGGGGGGCGCGTTTCTCAACTATTGGGAAAACACCCGCGGCCGGGAGAGCCCCCATGGGTATCTCACCCTTTTTGGTCTGGGGATTTCGTTTGGTTTGGTGGCCAGTTACTTTCTTTCCCGGGTTCCGGATCCCAAGGCCAAGGTCCAAAACGCGGAAAAACCCAAACTGTCCTGGAAAACCATCACCGCTCCGCTGGGCGACCGGAATTTCAGAACCCTTTTGGTCTATGCGGGGGCATTCATGTTCGTCACCCAAATGGCCGGGCCGTTTTATTCGGTGTATATGATCGAATTTTTGGAGGTGGATTTCAGTACCATCACCCTGCTCATCACCTTTGCCACGCTCGCCTCTCTGTTCATGTTGCGGATCTGGGGGCCGATCTCGGATCAATTGGGCAACAAACCCATTCTCACGGTCGCGGGTTTCGCCCATGCCATGATCCCCTTGGTCTGGGTGGTGGCCCAGGACAATCTTTACTATGAGGCGCTGGTCTTGGCGCACGTCCTTTCCGGCATGTTTTTTGCCGCCATTATGCTCGCGCACGTCAACGTGCTCATCAAACTGGCCCCGGAGTCCGGCCGATCCTTCTACATCGCCGCCTTCAATACCATGATTGGCCTTTCCGTGGCCGTGGCCCCCATCGTGGGCGGTTTTCTTTTGGAGGCCTTTTCCGCCGTTCGCCTGCAAATCGGCCAGTGGCAGCTCAACAATCTCCATTTGCTGTTTCTGACTTCCGGCGGACTTCAAATCCTGGTCCTGTTTTTGCTGGCCCGTTTGCACGAAACCGGCGCCGCCAATGCCCGCACCGTGCTTCTGCAGCTTCGAAACGATTTGGATCCGCAAACCGGCATCGCCAGCGCCACGGATTTCGTCACCATTCGGGCCGGGAAAACCACCCGCGTCTTTCAAAAAATCGACTACAAAACAGACGACTGGGCCGCACGTTGTGAAAAACGCGTGGCCCGAATCATTGACGCGTTCATTCGCCGTTTCCGTGGCCCGATTCGATACCTTCTCGACCTCTCACCCCCTCCGTCCCCATGAATATTTCCACGCCTGATTCGGAAACCCTGAGTTTGCCCGCAACCCTCTTCGAGACCTTCAAGGAAATCCTTGGCGGGGTGCTAGACGCCACGCAGCGTCTGATTGCCGAAAACGCCACGGATTTTCTTCTCGGCATGCTCACCTTGTTGATCGGCTGGACCCTCGCCTCCGTCCTCAGGGGCACCGCATCGAAATTGGCGCGCGCACTGGGCATTGATGTGATCGCCGACCGGAGCGGACTTCGCGCGTTCATGCGCAAAAACGAAATCCACCAGGCGCCTTCCCGATATTTGGGCTGGTTGGTATTCGCCCTCATCCTCTACGCGAGCACGTTGGCGGCCTGCGAGCGCATGGGTTTGCACACGGTGGTGGATTTCCTGCGACAAGTCGCCTCAATCATCCCAAGGGCGGTGGTGGTGATTTTGATGCTGGCCCTGGGCGTTGGTCTGGGGAAAATCGCGCAGAAACTGGCCTCGAAAGCGGCGAGAATCGGCGGCTTGCCCCTCCCCGATCTCCTGGGGGGCTTTTGCCGGATCGCGGTGGTGGTTTTCGCATCTTTCCTGGCGTTGAACTATCTGGAGTGGGCCTCGCAATCGGTTTTGATGGGCGGCTTCGCCTTGGTCATCGGCTTGGCCATCGGCCTGGCCCTGTTCCTGACCGTTGCCGCCGGCGCCCTCACCGAAAACCTGCTCAATCATCCCTTTATCAAATCCACATACGCCAAAGGCGATTTCATCCGCTGTGAGGCTTGTGAAGGAAAAGTGGTGAAAATCGAGGCCGCGGCCACGCATATCCGGAATGAAGAAGCCGTGGTCATTGTTCCGAATCGCCTCCTCGCCTCGCAAATCGTTCAGGTCATTCGCGGGGATGCAAACGCCTCGGGGAAAATCTGAATCCTGAATCCGTGGGATTGTGCGGATTCAACGCAAAGATCTCACGGTTTCAGGTGAATCTCACAACACCATTTTCACGCCTTCCACGGCGCGAAAGGTCCGGTCGATTTTCTGCATCCGCTCCAAGGAGTCCACTTCCAAACTGAGCTGATAAGAACAATATTTCCCGCCGCCGCTGGTGTTGCCGGCCTGCAAATGCCCGGACAGTTCCAAAGAATGGGCCGCATCTTTCACCCGATGGCTGACTTCCTCCCCGGTCTCACAAATGATCCGGAAATGCACGGTCACCGGGAATTCGATTTCGGTGTCTCCGAAGGCCGTGTCTTTCACGCGTCTCCCTCCGCATCCGATGAATCTTCTTTTTCCGCGACGCTTTGGCGCTGTACCGCCTCGCCCTTCAACAAGTCATGCGCTTCGTCCAAATATCGGAGAATGCGCCGCGGATCCGGGGCGCCGGACAAGGCTTTTTCCATTTCCGCGACATCGTAATCCTCCGGCGTATCCCCGGGGAACCAAGGTCCGCCATTGCTGAACATGTTGTAACGGCCTTTGGCGTATTCCACCATATCCATCGCCTTGGCCCAGGTGTAAAGCCGCATGATTTCCCGCACGTTCACGCCCCCCGGGCAAAGGCACTGCGGCGGAATCCCGGCGGCATAATTGCGGTGCCATCCCGGAACGAAACAGGCGTCGATTTCCGCGCGAATGCGGCAGGCGATGGTTTCGGAAATCGCCCGGCGGTCTCCGTACCATTTCATCGCCTCGACGTGCTCGGCATAATCGCCCGGCCGGGACGCGCCCAGGCTCAGGGTATGGACTTCCGGACGGCTCAGGCAATACAGGTCATTAAACTGCATGGGTGAAAGCGGCTGACAAAAGTCACGCAATTTTTGCGGCGGGTCCCAAAGGCGTCCCCCTTTGTCGTTGGGGCTGATGATAAAAACGCCCATGTCCTGATGCGCCGCCGCCTGGATCGCATGCCAGTTGTCGTTGTTCACGAAGTACCAATGCACGTTGAAATAATCGAACAAGCCGCTGAAGACGGCCTTGGCGATGACATCGGCGGGGCCGTGGGTGGAAAATCCGAGAAAGCGGATCCGCCCCTGTTCCCGCCACTTCCGCATTTGCGGCACGCCGTAGTTCAGGGCCTTTTGGTAATCTTCCTCCGTATTGATCCCGTGAATGGAAAGAAGATCCACATGCTTGAGCTTCAGGCGGGACATGCTGGTTTCAAAGGAATCCACAAATTCCTCCCGTGAGTTCCGAATCCCGATTTTCGTTTGTACGATCAGGTCGTCGCGGTCAAATTCAGGGAACACCTGACCCAACTGAAATTCGGAACTCCCGTAACCGCGGGCGGTTTCGATGTGGTTGATCCCATGCGAAAGCGAGGTCTCGATACAACGGCCGACATGTGCCGTGGATTCCGCCGTGATTTCGGCTTCCGGCAGATCTTTCCAGTCCTGCTGATACCGCATGCCTCCGGTGGTAAACACCGGCATTTGCAGTTCCGTGCGGCCAAAACGTCTGTGGGGGACTTGAGGGGTCATCAATCGGTGTTTTTTCGTCATGGGTTCAAGGCGCGGCGATCAGCGAATCCGCTTGACCTTGAAGATCCAAGTCCATTTCCTGAAGGGGACGCAAGCCGAATTGGGCGGTGTTTTCGCGAAGGTGTTTGGCAAACTCCTGGGCCAGTTCGATGGTTTCTTCGACGCTGCGCTGTTCCTGAACGTAAATGCCGACGGAGTATTGAAAACGGCTGTATTCCTTGGGATATTTCCAAGAGCGGACCACATGCCCGAGCCGTCCGAGATAACTGTGAAAACTCCCGTGCTCGACGTTATCGTCGATTTGCTCGTTCATCATCATGGAGATCTGATCCCGGTTATACCAGTAGAGCACCATCTGGGTCGTGCCGAGCAACTCATTTTGATACAAACGGGAAAAAACCACTTCATTGGGATTGTCCAATTCGGGCGGAAGATCGGGAGTCTCCGCCAACACCCAACCCGCTTCCCGGAAACACACGTCCGGAGAATGGGGGAAGGACCAACTGTTGCCATGAAATCCAATCACGGGCTCCCAGAAGTTGATAATGACATTGATCAGGCGGTCATCCGCGGAGGAATACCAAGCCACGTAGCTTTCGGAAGGTCGCAGCACGCGGAGAGCGGCATCCGGCAATTCGCCCCAATAAATCCGGCGAAACGGCCCGATTTCGCCGGGAAAGGCATCCAAAGGCTCCCGGTCCTGCGAAATCCTGTATTGGACGCGGCTTCGAATCGCATATCGCTGGAAAATGGCCAATTGCCCGATTCCCATGAGCAAAAGACACACCAACACGCCCGTGCGAACCTTCGCAATGCGGCTGAAAAAGAATTCGCGTTGCTCGGAGGCTTCCATTTGCGGAGCCCCTTCGTCCTCGTCCTCGGGATCGTTGGCGGAATGATAGGCGCCATACGATCCGTAGGAACCGCTGCCGTAATGGCCATAAACGCCATAGGTGCCGTAGTCGCCGTACATGTCCTTTTTCCCTTGCGGCGGGGGGGCCAGAATCCGGGACAGGATGACCATGATCATGGATACGATAAAGAAGGAAAGTCCGCCGACAATATCGTGCTTGGTGCCGGAGGCCCAACTCATGTCAAACCAGTCGCAGAGCAATGCCGTGGCCACCACGCGAATGATGTTTTGGAAAATCGCGAGGAAAATCCCCAGGGGGATGAACAGCGAAATCAAAAAAGGTCTCAAGCGAAGGAACCAGGCAATGGCCGGAGCCACCGCCAGCATGGCCCACAAGGAACGAATGCCGCTGCAGGCATCCGCCACCCCCAGAACCACGCCGGGGATGGTAATGACGTTGCCTTCCACCAACACGCTGTACCCGAACAATTCCAGCGTCCGGGAGGACCAGACGGTCACGGTGTTGCGCAAGGCGTTTTTCAGCCAAACCTCGGGAGGTCCCGGCAAACCGGGAATCAGAAAAATCAGATACAACAGGGGAAACCAAAACATCTTCATGGCCCGGAAGCCGAAGAAGCAAATGAACAAGCCCCAAATGGTAATCACCAGGCCCACGCTGGTTACGTATTCACTGACCACGCCCCCCGCGACCAAACCAATTTCATACCACATGGCCGCAAATTGCAACAAAAGGCCGAAGATCAGGATGGGAAAGCCCCAGAATTGCCCCACCACCCTGGGTTTTTTGTCTTTTTCCGCATTGGCAATGACTTTCCAGGCGGCGGCGGCGGCAATCACCGGCACCAAAATGGCATGGGAATAGTCTTCCATATTGAGATAAAAGCGGAACAGCGTGATGAGCATATAGGCATTGCACAACACCGTGCCGATCCCGATCCAGATCAGGTCAAGATAGTCCAATTGCGGCACGCGAACCAATTGGCGCATGACCGAATAGCCGTATTCATTGCGGGGAGACCTTGAGCGCCGACGTTTGGGAGCGGGATCCGCTGGAGGCGTGGTACCGGCATCCAACTTTTCGCCATCGTTGGGGATGGATGAACTTGTACTCATGAGGAGACCTCTGCTTGTAGGGTATTGAGGATGTTCCGAACTTCTCCGGCCTGTGCAAAATCGGGGTCGATAATCAAAACGGCTTCCAAGTGCTGCCGG
>PXAS01000242.1 GCA_003565815.1 PVC group bacterium | reverse complement strand
TAGTACCTCTTCACCGACGATTGCAGACTTCGCCATCTCAGGAAGGTTGGTCACTCCCGCTTTTAGTGTAACGAGGCCGAATCGAGTTCACGGTTGTTGCGGCTCACGCGTTCGCCGTTCCGGGCTTCGGCTTGGGGATTACTCCTTTCACCGCCGGTAGGCTTCATGATGGGTACTACGTTGTCATGATAAACTCCTTTCAGTTTATGAGAAATGCCAGGCTTCGCCTGACACACCGGATCGACACGGATGGGCGCGGATATATTTTGGGAGAGTGAGAACGTTGATACGTTATTCCGCGTGTCTTACTTCTTCGTTTTCGCCATGCTGTTTTATCATGACAACAAGGCCCAGAACTACCAACTGTAATACAACAATTTTCATGTGCGTATAGCGTTGGTCATGAATTGTTGTTCCCTGAAGCCAGATGGATTGGTATCCGTTCCATACAAAGAATATGCATGATAAGATACTTAAAAGAATGAAGGCAGTTTTTAAAATATCATCGTGCTTGATCCACGAGATCAATGTATGGATTCCAGCGGTGAAAGCCATGAAATAACACAAGCTGGATACGATGAAATTCAATTCCGGTGCAGGAGTTTGACTCCCCCATCCAAAAGGTGAGACAAATACACCTATTCCGCAGAAAAGGGAAGTGTACACTGAGGTTCTAAATGAGAGAAGCTTCATATTTAAGTCAAGAAGAATTGAGCAAGGCCACATATATTATGCGATTCGATGTGATGAAATCAGTGGGTTCAGTGGTTTGGTTTTTTTACGGGGAAGTGTTATCGGCAAGGGACTGCCGATTGATGGCTCTATTCCACGGGCATCCAATGGGCTTCGGTGGCGGTGGCTTTGGTGAGCCGCCAGGCTTCCGGGGGGGTGTTGGCCGCGGGGAGTTCGCCATTCAGGCGGATCATGCGTCCCTCGGCAATGACGTAAGTGCCCATTCTGCCGCTGCCGACTGCGGAAATATCAAAATTTGGAGGCGGATAGCGGGGATCGGTGGAAAGGTTGCGCACCTTGGCCATTTCCGCAAGTTGGGTGGCGTTGACGGACGCATGGTCTTCGATTTCGATGGGGTTTTGTCCCTCCCGTTGTTCCCGCACCCAGATCCCGGTGGCCTGATTGTTGGGGACCGTAAGCCGATCCGCTTCCTCCGGGGGGGGATCCGTTTCCTCGGAAAGCGCTTGACCGCTTTCATCCCCGTCCCTCTCCGATGTTCCGGACATGGCCAGCTCCTTTTCGGAAGGCTGCGGCGGAGAAACCGGCTCGGGCAAAACAATCGCAAAAGGAACCACTTCCTTTTCCGTGCGCTCCCCGGGGTCCAATTCCTCATACACCTGCCGTTGAGTTTCCATGCCCTCCAAGGCCCGGGTCAAACGTTCATGATTCTTTTCCCCGAGAATGGTTTTGCCAGGAATGGTTTGATCGGGACTGCTTTGCTCGGATAAGCTTTGATCGGGATCGGCGGCGGCTTCATCCGCAGGGGGAACGGGCTTTTTGGGTTTGGGCCGATCAAACCCGCTCAGCATAATGGCGGCTTCCTCTTCGGAAATCTCAATGTCCTCCCGGCCGGAAGGAAGAAAGCGGACCGCCGTCACGGCAATCAGCAACAGCAACACGATCAGATTGAAAATCTGTCGGGTGCCGGAGGGCTTGGATTTTAGGGCGGTTTGACTCATGTATTCTTGGATTGTGCCAGATCACGGGGAAATACGCAATTATATTGTAGACCATGATCCATATCGTTTTGAAAACAATCAAAAATTTCCGTTCAATTTTAGATGCCCTACATTTTTTTCATTTTTTTACTGTACATGTGTTTTCATTTTTGTTTTGGGTTGTGATTATGACAACAATTCCAACAGACACGAAGGACATGAAAGCCGCGGACGACACCTTGCGGCGCGTATTTGGTCACCCGGAATTCCGTCCGGGCCAGCGACAGGTGGTGGAACGGATTTTGGCGGGGGAATCCGCTTTGGCGGTTTTTCCCACCGGGGGCGGTAAAAGCCTCTGTTATCAGCTCCCGGCGCTGCTGATGGAGGGCATGACGCTGGTGGTGTCCCCGCTGATTGCTTTGATGAAGGATCAAATTGATTTTTTGGTGGGCAAGGGGGTCAAAGCGGCGCGCATGGACTCCAGTTTGACCGCCGAGGAATCCCGTCAGGTTTGGGACGATTTGTGGCAGGGGCGTCTGAAACTGCTGTACGTGGCTCCGGAACGCTTTGCCAGCGAACGCTTTCTACAACGACTACGCCGCGCGAAGCTGAGCTTGATGGTCATTGACGAGGCGCACTGTATCTCGGAATGGGGGCATAATTTCCGTCCCGACTACATGAAATTGGCGGAGATGTCCAAGCAACTGCAGGTGGAGCGGGTGCTTTGTTTGACGGCCACGGCCACGCCATCGGTGGCGGCGGACATTCGCGCGGCGTTCAACATTTCCGACGCGGCGTATGTGAACACCGGCTTTTATCGTCCCAATTTGACCCTGTATGTGACCCCGTGCGGGGAGCAAGAGCGGGACGGGCTTTTGTTGGAGCGCTTGAAGACGCGTCCGCGCGGGGCCACGATCGTGTATGTGACCCTGCAAAAAACGGCCGTGCAGGTGGCTGATTTTCTGGAAGCGTCGGGCATCCCCGCGAAAGCCTATCACGCGGGTCTGGACGCCGGGCTTCGGCACGAAATTCAGGATGGGTTCATGTCCGACCCGGAAGGGGTGGTTGTGGCCACCATCGCCTTTGGCATGGGGATTGACAAGGCCGATATTCGGTATGTTTACCACTTGAATCCGCCCAAGTCCCTGGAAAATTACATGCAGGAAACCGGAAGGGCGGGCCGGGACGGCCAACCCGCCATCTGCGAATTGCTCTTTTGCGGAGAGGATGTGGCCACGCTGGAGAATTTCAGTTATGGCGACACCCCGTCCCTGTCATCGGTTGAGGGCATGGTGCGGGACTTGATGAAAGAAGGCGAGCGTTTCAACCTGTCCATGTACACCTTGTCGGCCAGGCACGACATTCGCTTGCTGGTGATTTCCACGATGTTGACATACCTGGAACTGGACGGAATTCTCGCCTCCACCGGGCCGCTGTACAACGAATACAAATTCCAACCCCAGCGCCCGCCCGCGGCCATTTTCAAAAAATTCGATGCCGCCAGGGCCCGATTTTTGGAAAATCTGTTCCATCAGGCCCGCAAAGGGAGTGTTTGGTATACGCTGGACATCGGGGAGGCGGTCACGTCGCTGGGCGAATCCCGGGAGCGAATGGTCGCGGCCTTGAATTACCTGGAAGAACAAGGCGACTTAACCCTCAAGGTTGCGGGCTTGCGCCATGGATACCGTTTTCTCAAGCGACCCGAGGATCCCATGGCGCTGGCCAAGACCTTGCATGAGCGGTTTCGCGAATCCGAGGCCCGCGACATTGCCCGAATCCGGCAGGTCATGGCCTTGGCGGCCACGCCCGAGTGCATCGTGCGCAAAGTCCTCTCATATTTCGGAGAGGAATTGACGGAAGATTGCGGGCATTGCGACCGTTGTTTGGGGGTGGCCCGCACCCGGAAATTGCGAGGGGAATTGCGTGGGGAATTGCGAGGGGAAATGCGTGCGAAAGGGAAGGGTCTCACGGAAGCGGAAATGCGGATTGTGCAAAAGTGGGTGGACACAAAACACCCCGCCCTGCGGGAGCCCCGTCAACTGGCCCGGTTTTTTTGCGGGATCACCTCCCCGGCCAGCTCCAAAGCCAGGTTGACAAAAGAACCCGATTTCGGAGGTCTGGCCCATCGTGGCTTTGCCGAAGTCGCCCGCGCGGCCGCCGCGTGCTTTCAAACTTCCGAAGGAAGGTAATCGCTGAAACCGTGCGATCTTTGCCTTGAATCCGCACAATTTCATGGACGGCGAAAGTCATTCGCGGTCCCACCGTTGGTTTTCCCTGAAAACCATTCGGGATCCGTGCCCATCCGGTGCGGTTTTTTGAAGGGAACCATGGTTTTTGCTTTCCCCGGTGCGGTGGAAATGATTGGATGGGGTTATGTCCAAAACTCTTTATCTTCTCGACGGAATGGCACTGGTCTACCGGGCTCATTTTGCATTCATCACCCGCCCGATTCTGACCTCCAAGGGCCGGAACACCTCCGCCATCTATGGCTTTACCAATACCTTGCTGGAGCTGCTGGAAAACCGGCGGCCCACCCACATCGCGGTGGCATTCGATACCTCCGCCCCCACGGCCCGCCATGAGCTGTATCCCGAATACAAGGCCCAACGGGAGGCGATGCCCGAGGATTTGGCCACGGCCATTCCCGATGTGAAGCGCCTGCTGGCCGCTTTCAACGTCCCGGTCTTGGAGCGGGACGGATTCGAGGCGGACGATATTATCGGCACTTTGGCCCGCCGGGCGGAAAAACAGGGCTATGACGAGGTGTTCATGGTGACGCCCGACAAGGATTACGGTCAGTTGGTGGATACCCATACCCGCATGTACAAACCGGGTCGCAAGGGCGGCGAGGTGGAAATCCTCGGACCGGAGGAAATCTGTGCGCAGTGGGGCATCGGGCATCCTGAACAGGTGATCGATATTCTGGGCTTGATGGGCGACAGCTCGGACAACATTCCCGGGGTTCCCGGAATCGGCCCCAAAACCGCGCAAAAACTGATTGCCGAATTCGGAAGCGTGGAAGCGTTGATTGCCCGGGTGGACGAAGTGAAGGGCAAAATGAAAGACAAAATCAAGGATAACGAGGAGCAGGCCCGTCTGAGTCGGAAATTGGTGGTGATCGACTGTGAAGTGCCCTTGGAGAAGGAGCCGGACGATTTGCTGCTGGGGGAACGGGATGACGCTGCCTTGCAAAAACTCTTCATCGAGTTTGAATTCAACAGCATCGGCAAGCGCTTGTATGGCGAGGGCTTCAACGCCGGGCGGGGACAGGCCCCGAAAGAAGTCCAGGGCGATTTGTTCGCGTCATCGTCATCCGACATGCCGCTGTTACAGCCCAAACTGAAAAAACTGGCCGATGTACGGCATGACTATCATTGGGTAGATGGCGCGGGGGGGGCGGACGCTTTGAAACCGGTGCTGTCGGCTTTGCTTGCGGCGGAAAAGGTTTGTTTCGATTTGGAAACGACGGGTCTGGATGTTTTGGACACGGAAATCGTGGGGATTGCCTTTTGTCTCAAACCCGGCGCCGGCTGGTTCGTGGGAATGACCCCGGAGACGGAGAATGCGGTTCTGGAGGAATTGTCGCCCTTTTGGACCCATGAAGGCATTCTGAAAATCGCGCATAATCTGAAGTTTGATCTGGGGGTATTGTTTTCCAAAGGGGTGGAGGTGCGGGGACCCTTCGCGGACACCATGGTGGCGCATGCGCTCTTGGAGCCGGATCAACGCCACGGCATGGATGAATTGGCGGCCACCAAGTTGAATTACGCCCCCATTCCCATTTCCGATTTGATTGGTCCCAAGGGAAAGCCTCAGGGCAGCATGCGGGATGTCGCGCCCAAAAAATTAACCGAATACGCGGTGGAAGACGCGGATATCACCCTGCAATTGTATCAGGCGCTGATGCCGAAACTGGATGCGGCGGAGCAACGCCGTGTGTTTGAGCAAATCGAAATGCCCCTGGTTCCGGTGCTGACGCGCATGGAGCTTGAGGGCATTCGTTTGGATGTCGAAGATCTTGCCACCTTCAGCGAACGGCTGGGCCGCCGTCTGGAAGTGTTGGAAAAACGGGTGTTCGAATTGGCCGGGGAATCCTTCAACCTCAACAGCCCCAAACAGCTCGGTGTGATTTTATTCGACAAATTGCAAATTGCCGAGAAGGTCAAAAAAACGAAAACCGGACAATACAGCACCAACGAGCAGACGCTGCAGGGGTTGGCGGGCAAGCATGAAATCATCGACATCATCCTCGAATACCGCGAGGCCGGAAAATTGAAGTCCACCTACGTCGATGCCCTGCCCAAACAGGTCCACCCCAAAACCGGGAGGGTACACACCCGCTATATGCAAACCGGCGCGGCCACGGGCCGTTTGTCCTCCATTGACCCCAATTTACAGAACATCCCCATCCGCACGGAACTCGGACGGGAGATCCGCAAGGCCTTTGTGCCCAGAGGGGAGGGGTTCGTGCTGTTGGCCGCCGATTACTCCCAGATCGAGTTGCGGCTGATGGCGCACCTCAGCGGAGACAAGGCCATGCGGGAGGCCTTTGCGGAGGGCTTGGACATTCATGCGGCCACCGCCGCGAAAGTGTACGGCGTTTCCTTGGAAGAGGTGACCTCGGATATGCGTCGCAAAGCCAAAATGGTCAACTTCGGGATCATCTACGGCATCAGCGCCTTTGGTTTGTCGCAACGTCTGGCCATACCCCGAACCGAAGCCAAAGAAATCATCGACGCGTATTTCGCGCAATATCCGGGCGTGAAAGCCTACATGAAACGGATTCCCGAAGAAGCGCGCTCCAAGGGATATGTGGAAACCCTGTGCGGACGTCGCCGGGAAATTCGGGATATCGACTCCCGCAACCAGACCATTCGCCAGGGCGCCGAACGCACGGCCATCAATTCGCCAATCCAGGGCACGGCGGCGGACATGATCAAACTGGCCATGGTCTCCGTGGACCGGCTGTTGCGGGAGAAGAAAACCCGCAGCCGCTTGTTGTTACAGGTTCACGACGAGCTGGTCTTCGATTTGGCCGAGGAAGAGGCGGATGAACTGATGCCCGCCATTTCCGATGCGCTTCGCGATGCCCTGACGTTGGAGGTGCCGGTGGTGGTGGAGATGGGCACGGGGCCCAATTGGCTGGCCGCGCATTAAGGGCCCACGCAGATTTCACCCGCAACCGAATGAACCACCCGCTCGCAAGCTCGCTGGAGAACACGGAGGAGCACGGAGCCAGCACGACGGTAGGGTCCGCGTGGAGCCCCGGAACTCACCCCAAAACCCACGCGGAAACCTGCGGTATAGCTCCAACAGGGTGTAACTCGCTGGGGAGCGAGTGGGAACTGGATGGCATTCGGCTTTTCGGG
>PXAS01000306.1 GCA_003565815.1 PVC group bacterium | reverse complement strand
GGCCGCTCCAACGAAAAACGGTGTGGAATTGGCTGGCTGCGTATGCTTCCGGACTTTCCGTCCGAAACGTTTTCCGTAATAAATAAGCGGATCCGAATCCCGTCAGGCCGATGAAAAGGAGCAGCAGGGTGTTCAACAAGAAAATACGGAAGATATATTTGCGGATATTCATCATTTGATGCCCCAAGGGAGCTATTGGTCACGACATGGGGATTCCCCGTGGTGAGAGGGTGGGGGGAATGGAGATCAGCGTGTTATACGGGTGAAGGTTGTGGGACGTGCCTGGCGAAAATCGAGTGGAATGACTCAAGGGAGGAGCGGTTGCAAACCGTCCGCCCCCGGCGCTTCGCTGCCGCGGGGGGACCAGCCGCGGTGCCAGGTACTGTCCCCCAGCTCGGTGGCGCTTTTGAGCTGGCGGGTCAGGACGTCCGCCTCTTCCGCGCTGAGAATCACTTCGGGGCTGATGAGGACCAGGAGTTCGGTGCGGACTTTTTCGGAGCTTTTGTTCCGGAACAATGCGCCCAGGATTGGAATGCTTCCCAAAAGCGGGACTTGGGTGATGGATTCCCGTTCGTTGTCCCGCACCAATCCGCCCAAAACGAGGGTCCCGCCGTTGGGAATGGCCAGCGAGGCGTTGAGTTGTCTGGAATTGATGTTGGGGACGTCGTTGCCGTCGATGCGGGAGACCCCCCCAATGTCTTCGGTGGATTGATTGATTTCCATGATGACCACGCCCTGGGGATTGATCCGGGGGGTGACGGTCAGGTCGATGCCGATGTTGATGAATTCGAATTGGGTTTGCAGCGAACCGCCGATGGTGGTGGCGCTGGTGGTGGGCACCGCCCGGCGTTCCCCCACGCGGATGTTGGCCTCGGTGTTGTCGGTGGTCATGATGATGGGCGTGGCAATGACCTTGGTATCGCTGCGGCCTTCGGCGAAGCGCAAGACCGCATCGAGATTGAAGTCGTAAAAAGAGGCGAAATAGGAGAGGCTGCCGGGACTCAAACTGACGTCGCGGTCAATGGTGGCGCCGTCCCGGAAGGTGGTGCTGGAGCCGCTGAGATTTTGTCCGCCGCCAAAGGACATGACCGGCTCGCGGATGGGCACGCCGTCAATGGTTTGCAGATTGTTGACGGTAAGCGAGCGTTGCAGCCAATCGATGCCGTAGGAAAAATTGTCGTTGAGGTTGACTTCCATGATGATGGCCCGGACGAGTACTTGGGAAAGCATGATGTCGAGTTTTTTGATGATGCCCTCGATCACATCCAGATCGGCGTTGCGGCCCATGAGCAGCAGGGCGTTGGTCCGCTGGTCCGCGAGAATGCGGGTGTTCTGCGAAAGTTCGCCCACATTGCCCGACCTGGCGCCGGGATCGGTGGCGGCGGCATCCCGTTCGCGGCTGCGCTGTTCGATGAAGTCGCGAATACTTTGTCCGGCGCGGGTTTCCGCGTCGGTTCCCTCGGCTCCGCTTCTTGCGCCCGGGCGGTCTTCCCGACCGGCCGCGCCAATCAAATCGTTCAGGGTGGCGGCCACTTCCTGGGCATCGGCGAATTGCAGGTTGTAAATGCGGACGGTGATTTCCGGATCGACTTTTTTGTCCAGCGTCTCAATCATTTCCGAGAAGAACTTATCGTTTTCGGGGCGGCTGATGATCAGGAGAATGTTGGTGCGGTCATCCGCCACCATTTGCACTTTGCCGCGGATGAGGCCGGGGGAAACGGCGACATCCCCGGTTGCGGAAGGTTGCTCGGGCGGGGAGGGGCGGGTGGTTTGCGCGCCCCCGGGGCGGATGACCCCGGGCGGGGCGCGGGGGACGGTTCGGCCTCTGTCGGGGGTGCTTTGCCGTTGCAGGTCGGCTTGGCTCTCGGCGATCAATTCCTCCAAACGGCCTTTGATTTCCGAGGCGGAGGCGTGGACGATCTCATAGATTTTCACTTCCTCCCGCAATTCCGCGGGACGGTCAATCAGCCGCAGGATTTCCATGATTCTGCGAATGTTGTTGCGGCTGTCGGTGATCAGCACCGCGTTGGCCCGGTCGATTTGCTGAACCTTGGCGGTGGGACTCAGGCGTTCGGTGATCAGGCTTTGCACCTCTCCGAACTCCAGGAAACGCAATTCCACCAACTGGCTGATGACCCCGTCCTCGTCAAGCAACGCGTCCGGATCCCCCAAATTCAGCTCGATCCCGGACCGAGCCACGCTGTCGGACGGCACCACCTTGATGAAATTGTCGCGGAACGGCACCAGGGAAATGTTGTTCATGGCCAGCAGGCTTTCGATGGCCTGCAGAAGTTCGTCTTCGGGAATGGCGGCCCGGCTTTCCAAGGTGACGGTGATGTTGCTGACACGGGGATCCTTGAGAATCACCTTGCCGGTGCGTTGCGCGTATTCTTCCAGGATGAGGTCCAGGCTCACGCTGCGCCACCGGGGGGTGATGAGTTCGCGCGGGCGCCCCGGCTCCGCCTCCTCGTTGGCGGCGGCCTCCAGGGCTTCCGGCACTTGTATCGGCGCGGCCGGGGTGGTGCGGGGGCGGTCCGGTTGGGCACCGGGGCGCTGGATGCCGGGCGCGCGCGGCGCGGGAGGCTGGGCCGCGAGTGGCATCGACAGGCAAAGCGCGGTCAGGAGGACTGAAAAAGAAAGGGATGTTTTCATGGCATTGAGGTCGGGTCGGGTGAGGAAGTCTCGGAATCGGCGGAGGCGGTGGTGTTTGCCGGGACGCGCGAAAAGGCGCTGTCCACAATAAAGGAGCCGGTCAATTGGTAGCCGTCACGGGCGGATGCCCGGAAGCGCAGTTCGCGGACATCCATCACCGCTCCCAAGGATTGCAGTTGAATCAGAAAGCCAACCAGCGCTTCCGGGGGCCCGTTCCAAGAGCAGCGGATGGACAATTGGTTGAGGTTCATCTCCGGGAGGGGCTCTTCTTGCTCCGGCGTCAACCCCGTGATGGTCAAACCGGATTGACGGGCCAGGTATTGAATCTGGCGGGACACGTCGGAGCGAACGTCCCTGCCCTCGGGATGCCGGGGCAATTGCGCACGAACTCTCTCGAGATTTTGCAGCAATTCCGGCCTGCGCATCAGCTCGACCTGATTTTGCGTATATTCAAGCTCTGCGGCCACATGTTGTCTGCGGATCTCCGCGAGTTTGGCGCTTTGGTGAGCGAGCAACAGATAACTGAGACCCGCCAGCACGATCAGGGACGTGGCGATCAACAGTCGTAACTCCCGGCGGCTCATGTTCATGGCGCGCTCCCCATGGTGCCGCCCTCATCATCCTGCCAGGTCCAGCGGGTGATGACTCTGAATTCGGTGAATTCGCGTTCCTGCTTGGTGTCAAAATCCTCAACCCTTAAGATCTCGGAGGCGCCCAGGGCATCCTGGAATTGGAAAAAATCCCCGCGGGCTTCCCCGCTGATGGTCACGCCCTGATCTTTCCGATAATGCATGTCCCGGATCAATACGCCGCCCGTGCCCGGCGAGGCCTCGGCCATGATGCGCATGATTTCCAGGGCGCTGGCGCTGCGGTCGGTGAACTGGCCCAGGGAGCGCACCTGCCGGGACAAATCGCGTACCGTTTCCACCGACTGTTGTTGGGCGGCCAGATTTCTTTTGAGGGTCTGCAATTCATTTTCCTGGATTTTCACGTAGCCGGCAAGGCCGACTGCGCCCACCAGCCATATTGCCGCCACGGCGGCGCTCCAGCCCAGCACGCGTTTTCGGGTGGCCCGCAACGCTTCCTCCGCTTTCCACGCGGGCGGGGCAAGGTCCAAAGTTTTTCGTTTCCCGCCGTCCAGCCCGCGCAGAACCAGGCCTTGGGTCATTTCGGGCACTTCCCGGAGATCGTGTCGGGACACTTCGCCATCATATGCGGCCACGATTTTTTCCGATTCGAGCGCTTCCGGGGTCTCCGAACGCACCCAGAGTGAAAGTCCGTCCACTCGCACGCTGCCGCGGTCCGCTTCTACGCCCGCCAGGGTAATGTCCATGTCCTCCAACAATTCCTCCACCGGACACCCCCGGAGATCGCCGAGCGAAGCAAACGCCACCGGCGTGCCGTGATCCACCACGATCAAATGCGTCTGCGGACCGTCCACGATCATCAGGAGGCGGGAAACCTCCCGGTTTTCTTCGGCGAGCAGCCGCCACCAGGCCAGCACGTCCACATCCACGCGGTGGGGCAGCAAGTGCTGTGCCTGCAATTTCGCGTGCAGGGGATCGATCACCCCGTGACCCGCCAAGGCAATCAACACCTTGGATTCGGTTTCCGTCGCGGAAAGCAGTTCCCAGCCGTAATACGTCCGGTCCATGGGAAAAGGAGTGAGGTCTTCGGCGCGCAATTCCACCATGCCCTCCAGCTCTTCGGGGTCGGTGGACGGGAAATCCGCCACGTGCAGGAGCGTGGAATCCGCCGGGACCGCCACGTGCAATTCACCGCTCAGCGCCTTGTGGTGCTTGGCCAGCAAGGCGTCCGTATCCAGCGGACCGGCTTCCGCCGCGACGGAAGAATTTTCATCGGGAAGCGGGGGCGAAATCTCGACACAGGAATCCATGCCGGAATCCTTGCGGCGTTTTCCGGTGAAGACGGTATATTCAAATCGGCGCTCGGTAAAAACGAGACCGGAGAGATTCGGTGCGGACATAAAGCTAGAGAGAACGACACCTTCCATCATATATTGTTCAGGGATACAAGCCGGGAATCTGACAAATGGATGGAAATGATGGGGAATGGGGGGGCAAGCATGCGGGGTGAGGGCGCGAAAAATCTTTTTTGAAAAAAAGAGGACAAATAGGCTTGAACATATCCGAATTGCGTGTATACCCAGAATCACCGAGGGGCGGAAACGCTCCGAGGTTGTTATTCTCCTGTCCTCGTGTTGTTGCACCGGGCGGGTCCCGTGAAGGAGACGCGGGGCCCGCCCATTTTTACGCCTTTTTCTCTGTAAATCATGCTGGAAACTGCTACCGAATGCATATGATGGCTCGGATACTGAAGTCCGCGAAGGACTTGGCTTTTGAAATGGACGGGTTGACCTTTTCGGACCCGGTTCACACGATTTACAATCCTTTGCAGTACGCGTGGCAGGCACATGAGGAATATTTGCGACTGTTCCCGGATCGGGGCGTGATTCGCATTTTACATCCCAGCCCCGCAAGTCCCGCCGCCAATCATGACTGGGCCGGAAATGTCAGCCAAACCCTTTGTGAAAAAAGCGTTTGGCCCGAGAATTTGCTTGATTCGTCCAAGAATTTCATGGCAAGGTCAAGCGCATTTTTTTTAGAATGAACGTGATCACAATCTTATCCCTTCCAAATTTTCCCACCCCTAACTCAAGGACTGAAATCACATGGATACTCAAGCAGCAATTGACCTGAACAAAAGATTCCGCCTGCCCGCGGAAACGGCGGAACTTTTTGCCGCCGCCCCCTCGGTAACCCTCGCGGAAAGCTCCCAACAACTCATCGATTTGGCCGTGCGCGACGCGGACGCGGAAGGCTGGCACATGGTCTCCTACGATGTTCCCGGCAAAGGCAAGGTGGACGAAGTCCGCGTCTGCCGCGTCAAAAACGGGATCAGCGCCAATTATTTGGAACCTTACATGCGGCGGCGCGACCCGGAATGCATGGTGATCGGAGACGAACTGCCCACCGACAAGCCCACCTTCCAAGAGCGCTATGGCAAAAGTTTCGAAGGCCTGCGCTCGGAAACCTTCGAATGGCTGAAAACCCAGGATCTGGCCTGTTTCGGCTTTACGGCCGGCATGCCCGGCAAAGGGACGAGCGCATTGGTCATCGCCCCGGCCAACGCCGGATTTTTTGCCCTCGGTCTGGCCCTGTTGCAGGGCATGATTCCCCCGGATGAACTTCCGGAGGATTTCGAACCCAAAGCCATTATCTACGTGGCGCCGCCCTTCCGTCACACGCATTTGAACGGAAAACAGGTGGTGGTACACAACCGCCTGCCGGGCATGCATGAACTCTTCAGCTACAACCTTTATCCCGGACCCAGCGCCAAAAAAGGGATTTATGGCGTGTTGCTCACCTTGGGTGAAAAAGAAGACTGGATCACCATGCACTGCTCCGCCGCGCAGATCATCACCCCGTACGACAACCGCATCGGCATTTCGCACGAAGGCGCCAGCGGCGGGGGCAAAAGCGAAATGCTCGAACTGCCCCACCGCCAGGCGGATGGATCCCTGCTTTTGGGCCGCAACACCATCACCGATGAAACCCGCACCCTGACCATTCCGCAGTGTTGCAAAATTCGCCCGGTGACCGACGATATGGCCCTCTGCCATCCCAGCCTGAACAAAGAAAACGGCAAGCTGACATTGATGGACGCGGAAGACGCCTGGTTTGTGCGCGTCAACCACATCGAACATTACGGCGTGGACCCACACATGGAAAAACTCACCATTCATCCGCCCAAACCGCTGTTGTTCCTAAACATTGATGCCAAGCCCGGCTCAACCGCCCTGATTTGGGAACACATTGAGGACGCGCCCGGAAAGACTTGCCCGAACCCCCGGGTCGTGGTTCCCTGCGCATCGGTACCCAATGTACACCGGGGGGCGCTGGATGTGGATATCCGCTCCTTTGGCGTGCGTTGTCCCCCCTGCACCAAGGAAAACCCTACCTACGGGATCATGGGCATGTTGCACATCCTGCCGCCGGCCTTGGCCTGGCTCTGGCGCTTGGTGGCCCCGCGCGGTCATGGCAATCCCAGTATTGTCGCCACCGAAGGCATGTCCAGCGAAGGCGTGGGTTCCTACTGGCCCTTCGCGACCGGGCGCCGGGTGGATCAGGCCAACCTGATTCTCAAACAGATTCTGGACACGCCGAAAGTCCGCTACATCCTCTGCCCCAACCAACACATTGGCGCTTGGGAAGTCAGCTTCATGCCCCAGTGGGTGGTCCGGGAATACCTGGCCCGTCGCGGCGGTGCTCAGTTCAATAAAAATCAGGTGAAACCCTGTCGCTGTCCGCTATTGGGCTGGGCGCCCCGTTCCATCCTCGTGGAAGGCAGCCCCGTGGGCGCATGGTTCTTCGATGTCTCCAAGCAGCCGGAAGTCGGCGAAGAAGC
>PXAS01000107.1 GCA_003565815.1 PVC group bacterium | reverse complement strand
CTTCAATTCCGAGGCCGTCAGCTTGCGCACCTCGATTTTCTTGAAGCCGTCTTCGGAAATTTGGGTCAGGCGGGGATAATCCTTGGCGTATTTTTTGTGCAGGTCCTTGAGATAGTCCACGGTATAATCAATCATCCGCTTGAGGTTTTTCTCCACCTCGTCCAAGGCAATGAGAATATCGTCCAGATCCTTGCGGTTTTTGTCGATGTCGAAGCGGCTGATGCGCTTGATGCGCACCCCGAGCAGCATTTCCACGTCTTCATCGCTCACGTCGCGCTTGAGCAGGTGGCGGAACTTGTTGACCCCGTCCAGCACCGCTTTTTGCACCCCGGCATAGGTTTTGCATTCTTCGATGTCTTTGTAGATCCGGTTCTCCACAAAAATCTGCACCAGGGTCTTGTTGTGAAACTCATCCAGCAACCTCGCCTTTTCCCACTCCAACTCTTGCTCCAAAATCTCCACCAAGCGATCCGTCAAGCGCCGCAACACCTCGTTGACGGTCATTTCCACCGGACGTTTGTTGTCGATGCACATGATGCTGCTGTTGACGCTGATCTCGCAGTCGGTGAAGGCGTACAGTTTCTGGATGGTTTCGTCCTGATCCTGTCCGGACAGCAGTGTCAGATGCAATTCCACGTTCTCGGCGGTGTAATCCTGGATGGCGCGGATTTTGATTTTCTTTTTGCGGATCGCGTCCTCGATCGTCTTGATGAGGGTTTCGGTGGTGGTGTTGAACGGTAACTCGCGAATGATGAGCTTGTTTTTGTCTTTCTTCTCGATCACCGCCCGCACTTTCACCCGCCCGCGGCCCAAATCGTATTCGCTGGCGTCCATGATGCCGCCGTGCTGAAAGTCGGGCAGAATTTGAAAGCTCCGCTTCTTCAAAATCGCGATTTGCGCCTTGATCAGCTCGCCGAAGTTGTGGGGGAGAATCCGGGTCGCCAGTCCCACGCCAATCCCTTCCGCGCCCAGCATGAGCAAAAGCGGAATCTTGGCGGGCAGGGTCACCGGCTCCTGATTCCGTCCGTCATAACTGGGAATGAAACGGGTCAGGTGCTTGTTGAACAGTTGCTCGCGGGCCAGCGGGGTGAGGCGGCACTCGATGTACCGGGACGCGGCGGCGGGATCGCCGGTGTGGATATTGCCGTAGTTCCCCTGCCCTTCGATCAAATACCGCTTGTTCGCCAGGGTCACCAGCGCGTCCGCGATGGAGGCGTCCCCGTGCGGATGGAACTGCATGGTGTAGCCGACGATGTTGGCCACTTTGATGAATTTTCCGTCATCGTTGCGGTGCAGGGACCACATGATGCGCCGCTGTACCGGCTTCAGACCGTCCTCCAACTGGGGAATGGCCCGGTCGAGAATCACGTAAGCGGCGTAATCGAGGAAATTCTCATCCATCATCTCCCGCAACGCCGGATCGTCCGAGTCCGAAGTTTCCGCGGGAGGGAGTTCCGAGTCCGAAGTTTCCGCGGGCGGGGTTTCCGTGACGTCCTCCGGGTTTTGCGCCCCGGCTTCGCCGAACAAATCATCGTCTTTGCTCATACCGCCTCCTCCTCGACCACGAGATGGTTCATGATGTACTCACGGCGGGCGGGGGTGTTTTTGCCCATGTAAAATTTCAGGATATGGGGCACGTCCGGCGGATCGTCAATGCAGACGGGCGTCAAACGCATCCCCTCGGAGATAAAGGCCCGGAATTCCTTGGGCGAAATTTCCCCCAGTCCTTTGAAGCGGGTCACTTCCGGGTTGCTGACCTCTTTGAGGGCGCGCTGCCGCTCTTCCTCGCTGTAACAGTACCGGGTTTCTTTCTTGTTTCGCACCCGGAACAGCGGGGTTTCCAGGATGTACAAATGCCCCTCGGTCACCAAAGGCTGAAAAAACCGCAGAAAATAGGTGATGAGCAAATTCCGGATGTGCATCCCATCCACGTCCGCGTCCGTGGCCAACACCACTTTGTGATAACGCAGATTGTCCACGCTCTCCTCCACCCGCAGGGCCTGCATGAGATTGTACAGCTCCTCGTTTTTGTAAATGGCGTCCCGCTTGAGTTCGGCCACGTTCAAGGGTTTGCCCTTGAGGGTGAAAATCGCCTGCGTGTTCGGATCGCGGGAGGACACCATGGACCCGGCGGCGGACTGACCCTCGGTGAGGAAAATCATCGATTCATCGCCCTTTTGCTTGGCCGCGTCCCAATGGATTTTACAATCCTTGAGTTGGGGAATGCGCAGGGAAATGGCCTTGGATTTTTCCCGGGCCAGTTTTTTCACCGTATTGATTTCCTTCCGCAGTTTCTGCGTTTCCTCGATTTTCAGGAAAGCCCGTTCCGCCGCCTTGGGATTTTTGTGCAGCAAATCCACCACGATGTCCCGCACCTGATTCACCAAATCCGAACGGATTTCCCCGTTGCCCAGCTTGTTTTTGGTCTGCGACTCGAAAATCGGCTCCTTGAGTCGAATCGCAATCGCCCCGATCAAGCCCTCGCGGATATCGTCCCCTTCATATTTTTTCTTCGAATATTCATTGAACCCCTTAAGAATGCCTTCCCGAAACGCGCTCAGATGCGTGCCCCCGTCCACGGTGTATTGCCCGTTCACAAAGGACCAGTTTTCCTCGCCATAAAGCTGGGCATGCGTCAGGGCAATTTCCAGGGTCTTGTCGCGGTAATGCAGGGGCGGATAAATGGAATCGCTGTCCGATTCCTCCAGAATCAAATCCAACAAGCCGTTTTTGGACTCCAGCTTTTTGCCGTTGAAAATCAGGCTCAGGCCCGGATTCAAATACGAATAAAACTTCAATCGCCGCAGGATATACTCTTCGCGAAAGCGGAAATTCCTGAAAATCGTCTCGTCGGGGGTAAAGCTCACCAGGGTGCCGTCTTTTTCCTCGCTTTTGCCCTCGTCCTGGGAAATCAGATCCCCCTTTTCAAAGGTGGCCTCGAAAAAACGCCCCTCCCGATAGCTGCACACCGTGAAGGTCGTGGACAGGGCGTTCACCGCCTTGGTGCCCACCCCGTTGAGGCCCACGGAAAACTGGAACACCTCGTCATTGTACTTGGCCCCCGTATTGATGCGCGACACGCAGTCGATCACCTTGCCGTGGGGAATCCCCCGCCCGTAATCGCGCACCGTCACGTCCCCGCCGTCCAAGGTGATTTGCAGCTTGTTGCCATAGCCCATGATATATTCATCGATGCCGTTGTCGATCACCTCTTTCAACAGCACGTAAATGCCGTCGTCATAGTGGGACCCCGACCCGGTGCGTCCGATGTACATCCCCGTGCGGGCACGGATGTGCTCGATGGAGGAGAGGGTTTTGATCTTGCTTTCGTCGTAATTGTGGGGCTTGGAGGCGGCCATAAAAGATTTATACGGATGTTTAGATTGAAAATTTTCCGCACCCTACGATAACAAGGGACCGTTATCCAAGCAAAATTTTCATTTTCCATCCCTTCATCCTTGGGTTTTCACAAAACGCCATCAGAAACGCCTTATGCAAGCTCCCCCCGTGCCAAATTCCGCCCCGTCTGCATGGACGGCAATGACCCGGCGGCGGACGTGGCCTTCGTATTGGCGGGGAGCAAGGGGAAAGCGAGCGCCGAACATCAAACATCCGACTTCGAACATTGAACGAATTCCGGCGGGGCGATGGGGGACGGGAGCGCCGGTCTCCGCACCGGCAGGGGCGCAGGGGGACTGAAATCCAAAAAACCGTACATCAATCTGGGTATAAATCATCGTCGTTTTCACATCCGAATGACCCAGCAGTTCCTGCACGGTGCGGATGTCCTGCCCCGCCTCCAGCAGATGCGTCGCAAAACAATGCCGAAGCGTGTGCGGAGTGACCCGGGTGGCAATCCTGGCGTCCTCCGCCGCCCGTTTCACCGCCCGCTGAATCCGAATCGGGTGCAGGTGATGCCTGCGCACCCTTCCGGAGCGGGGATCGGTGGAAAACTCATCCGCCGGAAACACATATTGCCAGCGCCAGTCGTAGGGGGAGCTTTTGTACTTCCGCGCCAAGGCGTCCGGCACCTCCACCTCATGCATGTTTTGGATTTTATCCTGCTCAAACAGCTCCCGCCGCCAATTCAAATGCGCCCGCAGCGGGTCGTGCAGGGACTTCGGGAAGGGCACCCGGCGATCCTTGTCCCCCTTCCCGGCGCGCACCGTGATTTCGCTGCGGTCGAAGTTCACATCCTGCACACGCAGCCGCAACCCCTCCGACACCCGCATTCCCGTCCCATACAAAAGGCGAGTCACCAGCGCCTCCACCCCGTCCATTTGACGCAAAAGCGCCTGCACCTCTTCCCGGCTGCAAACGACTGGCAGTCGCTTCCCCATCCGAGCCCTTGGAAAGGGGCTGAAATCCCCGACCTCCTTCTTCAAGACGTCCCGGTAAAGAAACACCACCGCATTCAATGCCTGATTCTGCGTCGAGGCCGCCACATTTTCATTCACCGCCAAATGTCCCAACCACGCGTGAATCTCGTTCGCCCCCATCAAACTCGGCTTGCGGCCATGGAAATGACTCACGAATTTCCGTATCCATTGCCAATAAGTTTTTTCCGTTGCCAACGCATAGTTTTTTACCCGCAACGTTTCTATCACCCACTCCTTCAGAGACCGCCAGTCCACTTTCTCAGTGGCGGATGAGTTTTTCCCTTCAGGAAGCGGAACTGAATTTCGAATCTTTCTCGGTCTTGGACTCGGTGTGGGTCCCAACTGTTTGGCCCCGTCCGACGGCTTGGGCATTTTCCGCAAAGGAATCCCCCTGAACTGTTCGTAATAAAGAATCAGCGAGTCCCGCGCCTGCGCCACTTGCCATTCCCTTGCACTCCCTTCCCTTTTCAAGGACTCCAAAAAATCGGCTATTTCCTGCGGACCCAATGAACGGCGTGGGCGATCCGGATACCGGTTGAACAACTGACGCACCCAGTGCGCGTAGAATCCATGCTGTTTTTCCGGCACACCCACCTCCTCCAACACCTCAAAATAGCCCCCGGGCCAGCGGGGGTTCGGTTTGAATTCCGCCACGGGCAAATCACTTCGATTCGGGGGCTGTTGCTTAAGATTCATCTTGTACATAGAATATTATGCAACACCAAATGATGTCAAAGCATTATTTTTGATTTTTTTCTTGAAATTGTTCTTGAAGCAATGCATACAGCAGAAAATCAACGTGATGCTTAATATAAGGTTCACAACGAAATGATAAAACTGAAACCAGCATACAGAACCCATGAAGAATTTCGGAGGAGTGCCTCACGCATTTTTATTATACTGTCAGTAGTTCTCATCCTTGCGGTTGCTGGAATGTGCTACTATGACGGGACCGAAATCTGGGTATGCGTGACTACAATATTGGTTGCATTGCCATGTCTTTGGTTTGGCTGGTTTATAGGTATGAAAAGAACGAAATCCTTTTTCGAAAATTACGTCAAAAAAGAAAACCGATATAAACTCCCAAAAGACTTATAATGTGAACAATCCCCGCCTGCGAACAAGTCGCAGCGGGTCACCGTTGTCAGAGAAATAAATGAAAATAATAAAACCGTGGCTGACGTTCCTGCTTGGATGCATTCTCGGATGCATCGCAGGTGGGGTTGTCATAGCAAAAGCATATTCTCTTTTCTGGAACCAGTATGATGTTGGCGATCCAATGTTGCGGATCATGACGGCAATGCAGACAATCAAAGGGGTGGAAGATGGGGATGATGAACAAATACTCTCTCATCACCAAATGCTTTTAAGAGGATCTTTTGTTAGTCTAACGGAGCTACACAAAACGGGTAACTATCCAAAAAAAGAATCGGAAATCGAAAAAATCCTCCAAAATGCAAAGAATTTTATGACTGAACGCCCTGAAATGTTTATTGATCAATCATTCACATCGGGTAGGTTGCCATTTGACGAGGAAAACACAACCAACACTACAAGTTTTATGCGTGATCTGTTGCAGGATAGCTTTGATTATGTTGATGAATTGCCTGAACTCGAATCAAATTGACAACAAAAAACGCCTGCGAACCCTCATACTTCGGGTCCGCAGCGTTTAGACGTTGTGAGATGAAATGAAATGTAATAAATGCGGTCGAAAATTCAGTGCAGCAGACGGTCAACCTGCTCCAGGAGGTTATAGTGCTCCAGGGGTTTACCTCATCTGCTTTTTTGTTGCGCTGTCTACCACTGCAATTTTCGGAACGTCTGAAGGTGTGCGAGTTTGGTTGATCGGCGGAATGATTTCCATCGGAATCCTTGGGATTTGCTTTATTGCACGTCATGATTGTTCTACAGTTTGCGGCTGTTCTGAGAACTCTGGAAATATATGTCCTGAGTGTGGACATCGTAATCGAATATACATATGGTCACTTTAACCCTCACAACCACAAGACGCCTGCGAACCCTCGTCCCTCGGGTCCGCAGCGCCTAATCGTTGGCTCAATGATAATGAAACAGAAACTCACCATCATCTTAGCAGTTTTCTTGGGTTTTGCCATAGGTTTTGGCGTTCGCTCGCTTCGCCCCCGGGAAGCCACCGTAGCTGACCACTGGCGTATTGTTCGAGAGTATCGTGAGTATATACTCGATCCGAAGAATCACAATCCCGACCCACAGACAGGATTATCGGCCACTACGCCCCCGCAAGATTTGAAGCCCAGTCTTGCCGCTCTCGTTTCAGCAGGCGAACTACGTCATCTCGATGTAGTTCTGCCCACAGTTCCTTATTCCAATCGTGACGCTACACGCTACTGGATGGAATTCTGTGAGCGTCATCAAAAAGAAATTATGTGGGCGTACGGAAATCCATCTTCCGTTGCATTTCCTACAAAAGGGGAACAACCACTTCATCTGCAACTCTGGTTTACAGAAGAATCAATACCTTTAGTGCAACAACTCATTTCAGAACTCGAAAACATGGGAACCAAGGAATAAGCCAACAAAAGGCTGGTGAGAACGCTTCGCGTCCCACAGCCTAATCGTTGAACTAAGCCTATCGGCAATATGACCTGTAGGCAGGACAAAAGAAACCGCCGCGACTCTTGGGAGACGCGGCGGTTTTGTGTACCCTGGGATGAGATTCCGGAAGCACCCGGAACTG
>PXAS01000231.1 GCA_003565815.1 PVC group bacterium | reverse complement strand
GATACGTCGCGCCTCCGACCTGATACACCGGATCAAGCCCTTCCATCTCGCTCTTCGCATTGCACCACTTCACCACATCGTACCAGTTCACGGTATGCACCGGATGGTCCGCCTCCTTGCCCCTACCGGCGTGGTCGAAACTGTACCCGCCATGCGTCACGGCCCAGCGGAAGACCTCGCCCCACAGCGCCTTGGTCACTTCAAAGCGGTCCATGTAGAACGGATCCACCGTCAGGCTGTACGCTCCTAAGTCCGGGTCCGTCCCGGCGATGGTGCCGCCGGGGATAAGCACCATTTCGGGGTCGGGCGGAGGCGCCTGCGAGGTCGTCACCGAGTAGCTGTTTCCCGCATCGGTGTCCGCCAGCGTCACGTTGTCGAGCAAGCCCACCTGATGAGTTCCTTGCCAGTTGAAAATACGCACCCGGTATTTTTCACCGGGGAGGGTCGTCGGCCAGGCCAGAAAGGTCACGCTCCCGCTGTCGGCATCCGATGTGCCCGTCGCGCGCTCGGTCCATTGCTCGCTATATCCATTCCAACTGTCGAGCTTGACCGTCGCCCCGCCAATCGGCGTCTGGCCGTCGCTGTAGTAGACGCCGATTGTCAAGGGACGCTTTTCTCCGGCCTGAAGCACCACGGTCTGGTCCGGCGAATCCAAGGCAAAGGGGTCCGAGACCTTCACCAGCATGTCCCAACAGAAGACGGCCAGCGAGTAGGTACCATAGGGCACGCGCGAAAACCTGATGGAGAAGTGTGGATCGGGGTCGGTTACGCGCGCCTGTTCGCCAGTATCAGAAGCCCGGTATAGCAGCACCTTGGTGATACCACCCGCATCCTTGACCTCGACCCTGATCAAGCCGGTTGGGATAGGATCGGGTTGTGGACCGGGGGACAACATAGACCGGAAGCCCATGGAATCGGAGGCGATGCCCGAAAAGCTTGTGTTGCGGACCTCAACCCGGCAATGCTCGGCTCTAGAACTCCAACCTCCGCCGCCATAAAAGCGGGGCGATCCCGTTTGTGTGGGGTGACTGTCGAAACACCACTCCTGTACGTTCCCGATCAGGTCATAGAGCCCGTACCCGTTCGCCGCAAACGATCCCACCGGACTCGTGTAGGGTGTGCCCCCCGTCGCGTACTCCGGGTGATACGTGTATGTCGTGTACGGACTGCTGTCGTAGCCGCTGTAGAGACCCTTGGCCAGGTAGTTGGCATGGCTGTGGTCGATCGTGTACCCCCAGGGGAACCGCGTGCTCTCCAACCCACCGCGGGCCGCATACTCCCACTCCACGCGCGTCGGCAGCCGGTACCCGGCGGCATCGGTCTGCACCACATCGTTGCGCCCGGTCCTGTACACGGCCCCTTCAACCGTATAGACCGCCGGGCGCCCCTCCTTCTCACTGCGGGCGTTGCACCATTTAACCATATCGAACCAGTTCACGGTATGCACCGGATGGTTCGCCGCCTTGCCCGAACCGGCGTTGTCGAAATCGTACCCGCGATGTGTCACCGCCCAGTCGTACACCTCGTCCCACAGCGCCTTGGTCACGGGATAGCGGTCCATAAAGAACGGATTCGCCGTCAGGATGTACGCCCCGAAGTCCGGGTCCGTGCCGGAGTTGGTGCCGCCGGGGATCTGCACCATGCCTTCGGGCAAGACCTCGGGGTCGGGCGGCAGCGCCTGTGAGGTCGTCATCGAATAGCTGCTGCCCGCACCGGTGTCCGCCACGGTCACGTTGTCGTGCACGCCAACCTGCGACATCTGAAAGTTGTGAATACGCACCCGGTATCTCTCGCCGGGGAGGGTCGTCGGCCAGGTCAGGAACGTCACGCTCCCGCTAGCGGCATCCGTCGTGTCCGACGCGCGCTCGGTCCATTGCCCGCTATATCCGTTCCAACTGTCGAGCTTGACCGTCGCCCCGCCCAACGGCGTCTGGCCGTCGCTGTAGTAGGCCGTAATCTCCAAAGGACGCTTTTCGCTGGCATGGAGGACCACGGTCTGGTCCGGTGCATCCACGGTGAAGGGGGACGACACCGCCACCCGCATGTCGCGACAGAAGACTTTGAGGGCGTAGATGCCATAGGCCACGCGCGAAAGCTCCACGGGGTTTGAACCGGGATCCATCACACGAGCCCGTTCGTCTTCGTCGGCAACCCGGTGGAGATGCACCGCGCTAAGGTCGCCCTCGGACAAGCGAACCGTACCGCCCGCGTCCATGATATCGGCCCAGACCGTACCGGTGGGGACCGGCTCGAGTTCTTGATCCGGGGATAGCACAGACCGGAAGCCCGTGAAGGCACCGGCTGTAGTGGGGGAGCTGTAGCCGCGGCCCGCAACCCGGCAGCGGTCGGCACCGTGTTCCCAACTGCCGCCACGCAGCACTCGGCTCATGCCCACACGCGACGGGAACCAGTCGAAAACCCACTCCCACACATTACCGCTCATGTCATGGAGCCAGTACCCGTTCGCCGCAAACGACCCCACTGGGCTGGTGTAGGGCGTGCTTCCCGTCGCGTACGCCGGGTGGTAGGTCAATGTCGTGTACGGGCTGGTGTCGTAGCTGTATTCGCTTCCATTCGCCCTGTAGTTCGCGTGGTTGTGATGTATCGTGTCCCCCCAAGGGAAGCGCCTGCTCTCCAACCCGCCCCGTGCCGCGTACTCCCACTCCACGTCCGTGGGCAGCCGGTATCCTGCGGCGGTGGTCTGCACCACGTCGCTGCTCCGCCCGGTCCTGTACACGGCCCCGTTGACCGCATAGACCGCCGATCGCCCCTCCTTCTCGCTGCGGGCGTTGCACCATTTGACGACGTCATACCAGTTCAAGGCATGCACCGGATGATTCGCCGCCCTGCCTGAACCGGCGTTGTCGAAGCTGTAGCCGCCGTGCGTCACCGCCCAGTCGTGCACCTCGTCCCACAGCGCCTTAGACACTGGATAGCGGTCCATGTAGAACCAATCCACCGTCAGGCTGTACGCCCCGAAGTCCGGGTCCGTACCGGCATTCGTTCCGCCGGGAATCAGCATCATGCCTCCAGGCAAGACCTCGGGGTCGGGCGGCGGCGCCTGCGTGATCGTTACCGAATAGCTGCTGCCCGCATCGGTGTCCGCCAGCGTCACGTTGTCGTGCACGTTGACCTGTGTACCCAGCCCGTTGAGAATACGCACCCGGTATGTCTCGCCGGGGAGGGTCGTCGGCCAGGTCTGGAATGTCACGCTCCCGCTTACGGCATCCGTCGTGCCCGACGCACGCTCGGTCCATTGCTCGCGATGCCCGCTCCAACTGTCGAGCTTGACCGTCGCCCCGCCAAACGGCGTCTGCTCGTCGCTGTAGTAGACCGTGATGGCAAGGGGGCGATTATCGCTGGCATGGAGCACCACGGTTTGTTCCGGCGCATCCACGACGAACGGCAACGACACCGCCGCCAGCATGTCCCGGCAGTAGACTTTGAGGGTGTAGGTGCCATAGGGCACGCGCGAAAGCTCCGCGGGGTTTGAACCGGGATCCATCACACGAGCCCGTTCGTCTTCATCGGCAACCCGGTGGAGATGCACCGCGCTAAGGTCGCCCTCGGGCAAGCGAACTGTGCCGTCCGCGTCCTTGATATCGACCCAGACCGTGCCGGTGGGGACCGGCTCGGGTTCTTGATCCGGGGACAGCGCAGACCGGAAGCCCGCGATGGCTCCGACTGCAGAGGGGGAGGTGTTGCCACGGCCCGCAACCCGGCACAAGTTGGCACCGGAATCCCAACTGCCGCCACGCAGCACGCGGTGCCAGCCCACTTGCGACGGGTGCCAGTCGAAACACCACTCCGACACATTCCCGCTCATGTCATGGAGCCCGTACCCGTTCGCCGCAAACGACCCCACCGGACTGGTGTGGGGCGTGCCTCCCGTCGCATACGCCGGGTGGTAGGTCAATGTCGTGTACGGGCTGGTATCGTAGCTGTAGGTGCTTCCATTCGCCCTGTAGTTCGCGTGGTTGTGATTTATCGTGTCCCCCCAAGGGAAGCGCTTACTCTGCAACCCGCCCCGTGCCGCGTACTCCCACTCCATGTCCGTGGGCAGCCGATAGCCTGCGGCGGTGGTCTGCACCACGTCGTTGCTCCGCCCGGTCCTGTACACAGCCCCGTTGACCGTATAGACCGCCGGACGCCCCTCCTTCTCACTGCGGGCGTTGCACCATTTGACGACGTCGTACCAGTTCACGGTATGTACCGGATGATTCGCCGCCTTGCCTGAACCGGCGCGGTCGAAGCTGTACCCGCCATGCGTCACCGCCCAGTGGTACACCTCGTCCCACAGCGCCTTGTTCACGGGATAGCGGTCCATGTAGAACGAATCCACCACCAGGCTGTACGCCCCGACGTCCGGGTCCGTACCGGCGTTCGTCCCGCCGGGAATCAGCATCATGCCTCCGGGCGTGGCCTCGGGATCGATCGGCACGCTCACCATCACCGTGGCCGTCTTTGAAACAGCGGACTGGCCGCCACTGGTTGCCCGCACATGGTATTGCCCGGCCATGCCCGTGTGCGCGTTGCCACGGGTCAGTACGCGCCCCGTCTGTATCGGTAATCCGTCCTGGTACCACTGGTAACGGATCGCTTCCGGACCGCGCGCCTCGCTGGTCAACGTCAGCCACTGCCCCTCCCGCACCGTGGTGTTCCCCGGCTCCTGCACGAAATGCAGATGGGCGTGCTCGGGATGGGTCCACTTGTATTCCCACGGTGGATTCACGATGGAGACGGGTTCAAGGGAGGGTAACCCGTTCGGAGATCCCGCGCCCCAGAGCACCATCCCCGCATTCAGATGGGCGTCGAGCCTGATCTTCAGCTCCGCACTGGCCAATTCGAGATCCTGGACGGTCGCCGAGCCGGTCAGGGTGGTGCCGGGGTCGACGTTGACATGAAAACCCGTCAGCGACAACACGTTGATATCGAGTTCCGCGATGAGTCTTGCGTACGCATTAAAAGGCCCGTTCAACAGCACGGCGGGTTGCACCACGTCAAAATGCCGGTCGAGGATACCGTGCTGATACTGCATGTCCGGAACGCGGCCCCGTTCATAATCGACCACGATAGTCGACGAAAAGCCGCCTGTGGCCCCTCCGCTGATCGAACCGCTCAAGCCGGCGGAAAGCCCCGCGGCCAAGTCGATGCTGGGTTGGACGTGTATCCAGGCCATCTTGACGGGGATGATGTAGCGCTGCTGCCACAGCGTGCCGCGCTCGTCCGTCGCCACGGATTCGCTCTCGATTTCGTAGCGGGGAACCAACGCCGCATCGACGCGCAACACCATGTCGGCTTTCAGCAGTTCCAGCTCGATCAGCCTGGATGTCTCAAACGCCAGATCAAGTTCGGGTGTCACGCGCAGGGATGCCTGGTCGAGAATGAGCTGGCTGTCCCAGCTCACCGCACCCGGCGGCGTGTCGGAGAGGGGCAGGCCGAACCCAGACTCGAAAGAGCCCTCACTGCCCGTGTAGGTCCCGAACACCGGCATGCCGCTCCAATCGATTTCGATGGATTCAAGCTCAGGCCTGCCTTCGCGGGTGGTCAGGTCTATCGCACGCGTTATACCTCCGTCTGCGTCCACTTCAAAAGCCACCGCATCCTCGGCCAACCGAAACGAGTCTTGCAGGGCGATTTCGGCAAAGGGAACCTCCACCGTCATGAGCGTCAGTTGCGATAACGCCGGGTCATCCTCCACGGCGGTGATTTTGCGGTAGAAGATCTCATCCATCGTGACCGGGGTGATGTTGGCCAGATACAGGCCCACGACGAAATGCGAAGGGGCCTCCCCTTCGTAACCGATAACCAGGTGGTCTTCCCCAACCCGCTCCAGGTGCCAGGGGTCGGCGCTTTCGTTCATGTGGATAGGCCCGGATTCGTTCCCCCATCGCTGCGTCATGATACTCGTCGGGGTGGGCTGGACCTGCTGGCCCCGGTGAACTGCATCGGGCGAGCCAAACACGAACAATTCCTCCACGTATACCGGTTCCAGCTCGAGCCGGAACGACCACGCGTACGTCTCGGTATTACCCAGTGAGTCCGCCACGGTGAGCGAGATCTCGATCGTTTCGCCCCAGACCCCGAGCGCCGCCTCACCGCCGGGATCGAAGACCAGCTTGCCGTCCACGAACTGCAGTTCAGCGTCGGCCAGGGTGAACGATCCATGGCCGCCCACCGTGAGCAGGATGGAGGCAGGGTCGATGCCGGTGGCATCAACGAGATCCAGGGTGATGGCGGAATGCCGTTGCACGCCGAAGGCACCGTGGGCCGGGGTGCGCCCGCTGATCGCGGGTGGTTGATCGTCGAGAGGTCGCACACGGAAGAAGCGGCGCGTTCCGGCGGTCTCGCGCTCTATGACGTACTGCTGTGCCAAGGCCTGCGCCTCGGTGGGAAAGCCCTCGACCGTGGTCCAGTGCTCCAGGTCGTCCGATTCCTGCAGTTCATAGCGGATGCCCGGGTCCGTCGGCCAGACCACCCGCGCGGCCTCCTCCGGTTCATCCCCCTGTCCGGTGTCCCGAAGGATCGTCAGCCAGTCGGCACGCAGAGGCAATGTGCACAGCAAGGCGAATGTCAACGCAAGACCAGACCACACATTCCATCGGCACGTCTTCATAAACCGTGTTCCTCACTCCCTTTTCAGGGGCTCTCCAGAAACAATCTCCTCGATCCTCAATAGCCGAAAGAATACAGAACATAAATCGAAGGGCAAGGACTGTATGCTCTTTTTATTAAGCAACCCTCCATCGCGCCACTGCGCTACCCCGTACCGTTACGATGTGGTGAACCGTCTTGTACTTCGCGGCTCCCTCTTTCAAGGCCGCATGAGCGCGTGCGAGGTTCGCATACGACCACGCGATCTGTTCACGAACGGTCTGTGGTGTGGGTGTCGCCACGTGTCCCTCCTTCCCTTTATTCACAACCCCATACGTATTCACGATGCCAATCCAGGTACGCTCGATGTGGCTCTGAGAGCCAGCGGAGCTGCATGGATTCATCCAGGCCCAGTTCGTCCCGCACCGCGGCGGGCAGTTCGTTTGAGATGATCATCAGGCCTTCGTCATCGAAGGAGATGAACCCGAGGTCAAAAAGCGCATCAAGGTT
>PXAS01000288.1 GCA_003565815.1 PVC group bacterium | reverse complement strand
GGCCTCTCCCCGGGTCGACAACATATTACGCCGCAAGGTCGAGAGCTTCATCCGTTCCATCGAAGCCGCCGTCGCCGGCACCACTCAGTGAGGGAATCTTTGAAGCGAAGAGCCTTAAATTGCAACAGGTATTTTTCCGTTTTTGAAGCGAAGAGCCTTAAATTGCAACAGGTATTTTTCCGTTGGTATTTTTCCGTTCCCTGAAAAGCCGGGTCGGGTTTTACCCCATGGATTTCGTGAGGCAAAAAGGGTAAAGTTATTTCAATCCTTAGATCTCCTCAACCCCACACCCCTGGAATCACATGCAAATCAATCGACTCGTCTCCACAATCTTTCTCGTAGCCGGAATCGGCCTGCTCATCTTTGGCATCTCCGCCATGGATTCCATTGGTTCGGATATTTCCCGTTTCTTCACCGGCACGCCAACCGACAAGTCCGTTTGGCTGGTAATCGGCGGTCTGGTCTCCCTGGCCATCGGCGCCTCCGGCATGTTTATGGGCCGTTCCAAGGCATAATCTCTCCATCTCCTCACCCCAAACCAAAAGAAAACATCATGTTATATACCATTGCCATCATCCTTCTCGTCCTTTGGCTCGTTGGACTTGTCAGCAGCACCACCATGGGCGGTTTTATTCACCTCCTCCTGGTCATTGCGATTGTCATGGTTCTTCTGCGCGTCATCCAAGGCCGCAGGGTGGTCTGATTTTTCAGAACCTCAGCCGCATAAAAACCCAACTTCAGGGGTGTGCCATTCGTGGACACACCCCTGATTTTTTTGTCCGGGGGCAAACTCTTGGATCAAATCCCCGTTCGAGCGTCTCCGCGCCCACCCAGGCCGAACAACGTTACAGTAGTCTCATGGGCACCCGGGGCGCCACGGGACCCGCAGGTCCCGCCGGAGCCCAAGGTTCCGCCGGTGCAACCGGCGAACGGGGAGCCGGTATTACCGGACCCACGGGCGCAAGAGGGGCCACCGGTCCTTCAGGCGTTCAGGGTCAGATCGGCGCCACGGGCGGTCACGGAGCCGGCATGGCCGGCCCCGCGGGCGTACAAGGCCCATCCGGAGCCGCCGGCCCCCGCGGTGACACCGGAGCCACAGGACCCGCGGGCAGCCTCATTGCGGGCCCAACGGGTGAAACCGGTGCGGTCGGTCCCGCCGGATCCGAAGGTGCCGTGGGTTCTACCGGAGCACGTGGCGCCAGCGCCGTTGGCGCAGTGGGTCCCACGGGTCCCGACGGCGCCAGCGGACTTGAGGGTTCCAGAGGATCCACGGGTGCCGTGGGAGCGGTGCGTGTGGGCCCGAGTGGTCCCGCAGGCCCGACTGGTCCCACCGGACCCCGTGGCGCGATTGGCGCCACAGGTTCGGAAGGCGCCGCGCTGGTAGGTCCCGCCGGACCCGCCGGCTACACCGGCCCCGCCGGTGATCGAGGAGTTGCAGGTCAAACCGGTGAACGCGGTGACAGAACCGTCGGCTCGACCGGTGCCGTGGGTTCTGCCGGTGAAACCGGTGATCGCGGAGTCGTGGGTACCACGGGTGCCCGGGGCGAAACCACCGTCGGCCCCGCCGGCGCAATGGGCGAAACCGGTGACATCGGAGCGCACGGCGCGATCGGCGCCGCAGGTGACCGCGGCGTTGTCGGTGTTGTGGACGGTTGGGTATTGTATCGAGAACTGCAATTCGATCACAACGCTCAGGACCTCCGTCCCTCCGAGACAAGCAAACTGACTGAAGTCGCCCGATACCTCGAGCGCAACCCCAGTCTGTCGGTTGGCATCGATGGTTCGGTGAACCCGGCCTCCAATGAAACCCACAACCAGGAAATGGTTGATCGCCGCATTCGTGCGGTCGGTGACTACCTGATTGAAATGGGCGTGCCCGCGGAGAGCATCCGCACCGGTGCATTCCGGAACACCCGTGTCGAACGCAATGGCGACCTCGCCGTGATGATTCGCACGAATAACTAACCCCCCCGCCCACAAGGTGTGGTCGCCGCTCGGTGACAACATCTTTCCGGCAGAACAACTGTTGTGTTCGCCATCCTCTTTTGGATGGACACAACAGTTGTTTTTTTTGATATGGGCCATGTGGGCCTCCTAAACAAAGGAGATGGAACCCCATCATCCGAATTGCTTGACGACATCGGCCCATTCTGGTGAAAGGAACTTTCATGAAAGCATCATGCGTATTCTGTCGCTGGAATCCGAAGAACCTCCAGCTTGAGGGGATAGGATTTGCGTGCCCTCCGCCTTCGCTCCATGAAAATTAAATTCATTCTTCCCAGTCTGATTGAGGCGGAGAGTCCGTTTTGGCGACCAATCAAGTATTCGCTGTTTCCGCCGCTGGGTCTGGCGACGCTGGCGGCGTTTCTCTCCGATGAGGAGGTTGCATCTGAAAGATTGCTGCGGCAATCTGCGTCAGGGAAACATTTCCAGAATCGTGGTGGCGGCGGCCCAGTCGTTGGACATGCGGCATTCGCGGAGTTTGCGCACGACCATGGTGAGTTGCCAGATATCGCTTTCGAGTTCGGAGCGGATTTCTTCGCTCCCGTGTGCATGGCGAAGCTGAAGTTCGTCTTGCTTTCGTTTCAGGGCGTCCTCTCGCAACAACAAGACAAGCTGTTCAAGCGCCTGCGGGGGCGGCACGGCTTCGGACAAAACCCGGTTCGGATTGCGCATGCGCAGTTCTTGCACCCGGGTCCGTTGGGGATGCTCCCGAAATACATCCTGCAGATCGGACTCGGCACTCCCTTCCATCCCATAGAGAGCTTCGAGAATGGCCCGGGAATCCGGATGCACCATATGTTCGGCGCGCAAATGGGTTTTGCAGGCCGATATCAGTTCCGGGTGCTGACAAAGCACTTCGATGAGCAGTTCCTCCCGCTGCGGCAGGCGGTCCGCCTGTGGGCGTACGGCCCGTTTGGGGGCGGGCGAAGGGGGCCGCAGTTGCGAGGGGGGCTTGTGTCCGGCGGCTTGAACGGGGCGCACGTCGCCGCGCAGAGCATCTGGGCGCACCCCCAGACAATTCGCGGCCTGTTGGATGAGTTCCTCCCGGTGCGCGGCTTCCGGGGCCAGGCCAATCGTCTCCACCACCGCGCGAATCACGCGCATGCGGCTGGTCTCATTGATTTCGGGTTCTTTTTGCAACAAGGCCCCCACTTGGAATTCGATGAAAGGCAAGGCGTCTCTCACCACTTTTTGCAGGGCTTTGGGACCTTTGCGAATCACCAGACTGTCCGGGTCCTCGCCTTCGGGCACCGAGGCCACCCGCAACACCAAACCGCATTGCAACAAGGCTTCGGCGCTTCTCAGGGCCGCTTTCACGCCGGCGGCATCCGCGTCCAACAGCAGGATCACTTCATCCGCATACCGCTTCAATACCCGCGCGTGTTCCTCGGTGATGGCCGTTCCCTGGGCCGCCACGGCATGGTCCAACCCGGATTCATGACAACGGATCACGTCCAGTTGCCCTTCGCACAGCAGCGCCTGCCTTTTCGCGGAGATGGAAGCGCGGGCGCGGTCGATTCCGTAGAGGACGCGCGATTTTTTAAAGAGGAGGGTTTCGGGGCTGTTGACGTATTTGGCCTTGGATTGGGCCGGGTCGAGCACGCGCCCGCTGAAGCCGATCACGCGGGACAATTCGTCGCGAATGGGGAACATCAGCCGCCCGCGAAAGCGGTCGTAAAAGCGCTCCCCATCGCGGGCCTCTTCGCGGACGCCCACCAAACCCGAGGCTTCGATCTCCTCATCGGTAAACTCCGCGTGCCGCAGCCGTTCCAGCAAGGCGTCGAAGGAATCCGGGGAATATCCCACCCGGAAATCGCGCACGATTTCATCGGTCAACTGGCGTTTCTCCACATATTTGCGGGCGATTTCTCCGATGGCGTTTTCATGCAGGATTTGTTCGTACCAGGCGGTGACCTGTTCGTGGATGGCATAGAGCCGATCCTTTTTGGGGCCTTTTGGGCCACCCGCATTGCCATCCAACTCAAAGGGCACCCCGGTTTGCTGGGCCAGCCGTTCCATGGCGCCCATGAAATCGACATGCTCGTATTCCATGACAAAATTGAAAACGTCGCCCCCGGACTGGCAACCGAAGCAATAGTAACTTTGCTTGCGGGAATCGACGTGAAACGACGGGGTTTTTTCCTGATGAAACGGACACAGGCCCTTGTGGCTTGCCCCTGCTTTTTGCAGTTTCACCACCCGCCCGATGATGTCCACGATGTCGGCGCGGGAGCGGATCTCCTCCTTAAGCGTCTCCATTTCCATGAGGTGCCTCCTCTTCGCGGCTTGCGGGCGGATCGAACGCATCCTCGGGAAACCGTCCCGGAAACCATTCGTGCAATTTGTCGGGGATCACCTCCTGGGTGGTGCGGCCCAGCCAACTGTCCTGAATCAGGTGTTTGTCCAGGAAGCCATGCCCCACCAGACGAACCGCCAACAAAATCACGCACAGGGTCACCGCGCACTTCAACCCGCCCAGCACGGCCCCGCCCAGGCCTTGGATTTGCTCGGGAAAAGTGAGGTTCAACAATTTGCGCACCAACAGGGTGATCACCTTCCAGGAAATCAGGAACAACAGGACCATCAAAACGTATGCGACCGCGCGTGCGGCCTGATCATTGTCCATGCGCGTGTATTCGATGAGGAAACGGCTCACGGGCGGGTAAAAATACCAGCCGCCCAGAAAGACCGCGGCCGTTCCCAACAGCCCGGCCAATTCAAACGCCAATCCCCGGAACGCTCCCCGAATGAGTCCGTAGAGCACAAACAGGGCATACACCAAATCCATCATGCCGGCGGGAGTGTCCGGGTCCTGCAAATATTCCCAAAATGAGACCTCCATGAAGAACCGTCCCCTTTACGTGAGTTTGATTTTGAGTTTGCCGGGTTTGGGTGCGGCGGGGTCGCCGGATTTCGCGGACGGGGGTGTTTTCCCTTTGTCTCCCGGCGGCGTTTCCGGGGGTTCCCCTCCGTTGTCCCGGCTCAGGGAGACTTTCGAGGGCGCTTCCATTTGGTTGCGCAGGCGAATCATGCGCTCATTCAGGTCACGGTAGGAACGGGTGAGGTCCACATGGGCCTGTTCCAAGCGGTTGAGATGCGCGGCGGCATCCTCCTGCAGGGCTTTTTCCCGCGCCACTTCTTCTTTGCGGCTTTCCCGCTCCCGGCGCAAGTGGGCCTCGGCTTCTTCGATCTGCTCCTTGGCGCTTTCGATTTGGCGGTTGCGCAGTTCCAGCGACTCCATCAGTTGATCGAGTTGGACCCGCAGTTCCTGATAGGCATGGCGCAGGTCTTGGTCCTCGCCGGCCACATCCCGGGCGCCGGGCAACATGGCGGCCTGCTCCAATTGGGCCCGGCGGCGTTCCAACGACTTGATGCGTTCGGCGGCCTTGCGTTGCCAAGCGCGGAGTTCGTCGTTTTGGGCGAGCAATTCTTTTTCACGGGTTTGGTTGCGTTCCAGCTCGTCCTCGTAAAAGCGCTTCCATTTTTCCGCTTCCCGGGCCAGACGATCCCGTTCGCGCATCACCTCGCCCCAATCTTCGTCTTCGGAAGATTCCGCTTTTTCCGTGGAGGGGCTTTCCGGGCCGATGGTCTCCAAATTGTGCAGGCGCGTCAAGGTCTCGGCCACCTGTTCTTCGAGAATCTGATTTTGCTCCAGCAGCGCCGAACAAAGCGCGTCCACCACCTGATAGGTCTCGCCGGTGGGCAAATGCACGATCTCCCAAAAAGGCTCCACCTGACTGTTGAGCACTTCCTCCCGCAGGGCCAGCACGTGACAGGCATCGAAGGCATCGCCTTCGGGGGTCATCACCTGCCATTCCAGCGCGAGTTCCGGCATGTCCCCCGCGGGAGACCACGGACCTTCCTCGTTCCGGGAAATCCCCGTGGAGGCGGTCACGCCCCCGGTTGCGGCCCAATGTTGCAAGGTGTGCAGGGCAGCGGGACCAAAGACCTTCTCCTCTGTCTGTACAAACCAAATTTTCGCGTCTTTGTTCATGAGATGCCTTTTATTGGGGGATGACGAGGGTTTGGCCAACCCGCAACACGTCGGCATTCCGCAAGTTGTTGGCCCGGATAATGGCTTGGGTGCTCACGCCCCAGGCCGCGGCGATGGCGCTGAGGGTTTCCCCGGAAGCCACCACATGGGATTGTCCGCCGGAAGCCGGACGCGACGCGGCTTGCTGCTGCCGCATGACCTCGGCGATGCGTTGGGTCAACACGTCCACGATTTCCTCCCGGTCCTTTTGCCGTTGTTCATCCAGACGTTTCAGCGAAACCTCCAAAGCACTGATGCGGGATTCCAGGCGTTGCAAATCCCGGGTGCGTTCACGCTCGGTTTCTTGGTGAACGCGTTGCAATTCCCCCCGCAGTTCCTGAATTTGGACTTCCGCGTCCTCCACGCTCAACTGAATGCGCCGCCGGGCTTCGGCCTCTTGGCGTTCGCGCTCCCGCTCCCGCATGGCCTGACGGCGCTGCTCTTCCATGCGAATTTCCTCGGGGGTCTGTCGCGTGGTCACACAACCGCCGCTCAGAAACAGCGTCAGCATCAGAACTCCCAGGGGCATCCACAACCCGTGCCGGAAAAATCGAATGAATTCGGTGCGTGTAAAATATTTCATGTGCATGGTGGCGTTAGGTTTTTGAGAACAAGAAGCGTGACGGGATTGCAATTGGCGCACCGGGCAGGGTTCGAACCTGCGACCTGCGGATTAGAAGTCCGCTGCTCTATCCAACTGAGCTACCGGTGCGTTTGATCATATGAAAGATATGCCGATTATCAGATCATTGGTCAATGTAAAAGCGCAAAAGGTCTGGAGAGAACACGGATCTCCGAGTGGGAGAATCACAATGCCTCTCGGAACAGGGTCCCCCCACGGTCTTTTGCCGGGGGCGAAGCTGTCTCCGGCTTCAAGATCATGCGGTCTGCAAAGGCCCGCAACGGCCATGAGGGGCCTGGGAAAATATCCCCCCCGCCCCAATCGCGCCTCAATCGTCTTCCAGCCGGTCTTCTCGCAGCGGCTCAATGGAAATGATTTCTTCGGGCGGGTACGTCCGGAAAATCCCTTCGCGAATCTCCATTTCCACGGAACCGTCCGCATGACG
>PXAS01000004.1 GCA_003565815.1 PVC group bacterium | reverse complement strand
CGGGCCTTGCCCATCCAATTGCTGGACCATCCGGCATACGGTCTGCTCGCGGTATTTCTCGCCTTGGTTTTTGTGCGCCTGCCCGCCGTTTCCCTCGGGGGACAGGCCGCGTTTCCTTTGTTCGGCTACTTCGCGGCCACTTGCTTCGCGGTGGGCTTTTCCATTCTCGCCTGTACCTTGTTGGCACCCTTGGCACGGCTCACGGGACGGCTTGGGCGGCACGATCCCCGCGTCGTCTATGCCGCCAGTCAACTGCGCCAACCTTCGGGACGGCACAAACTGGCCATGGCCGGGCTTCTCATCGCCACCGCCATGGCGGGCGGCATTACCTTGATGGTACACAGCTTTAGCCTCACCGTCACCCATTGGCTGCAGGCGCAGCTTCAGGCGGACCTGTTTGTATCCGCCAAAGGCTTCCAACACGCGGGCAGTTCCGCCAGAATTCCCACGGATTTTCGCGAAGCCCTGATCGCGGATCCGGACGTGGCCGATGCCGAATGGGCCCTGTATGAACGCATTTCCCACCAATCCGAATTCGTCGTGCTCGCGGGCCTGTCCTCGGCAAGTTCCCCGGAAAATCAGGCCCCCCGAATTTGGGTGGAAGCTCCGGTGACGCCGTCTCCGCAAACCCTGCGGACCTTGCCCGCTCCCGGCGAACCGCATCCTTTTTGGATCAGCGAACCCGCCGCAAGAAAATTTTCCCTGCATCGCGGAGACCGTTTCACGCTGCAAACGCCAAAAGGGGAGGTGGAAGCCGAGGTCTTGGGGGTTTACGCCGATTACGCCAACGAACAGGGAACTTTTCTGACCCACGCGGACGCCGTGTCGGACTGGTTTGGCGAGTTGCGCACCGCCACGTTGGCGCTCACGCTCAAAGACGGGGGGTCCGCGCTGGAAGTCCGGGATCGCCTGACAACCCGTTTTCCCTCCCTGAATATTCGGGACCAAACCTCGCTTCGCGATGAGGTGTTTCAAACCTTTCGGCAAACCTTTTCCGTAACCACCGCCCTCAAAGCCATTGGGGTTGCGGTCGCGGTCGCGGGGCTGGTGCTTTCGCAAATGAGCCTCTTTACCGAGCGCCGCAACGAATTGCGGACCCTCAAGGAGTTGGGGTTCACGCGGCGGGATCTCGCCGCATGCGGGGCGTGGGAAAGCGGCATGCTCACGTGCTGCGGCAGTATGGCCGGACTCGCGTCCGCCCTCGTGCTCGGCGGCATTTTGATCAAAGTCATCAACCCCCAGTCCTTCGGCTGGACCCTCCGCTACGCCGTCCCGGCGGGCGCATTTTCTCAATATTTCCTGCTGGTGCTTCTCGCGGGTTCCCTTGCGGGCGCCCTCACCGGATTGCGGGCCGGAAAACTCAAGGTGGATCATGAAGCTTAGGACGTTTTCTCTCCTCTTATGCGGCGCCTTTGTCTCAATGATCCCGATCGAGTCCCCGGCGGAGTCCCCGGCGGATACGCCTGCCTTTACCGCCGAAGGGTATCGAATTCCCCGGACGGGCCAGACCTTTTCCTTTCCCCGGAACCATGGCAGCCACCCGGATTTTTTGGTGGAATGGTGGTATCTGACCGGTCATCTCGAAGATGAAACCGGCGCCAGGCATGGTTTTCAACTGACCTTTTTCCGGCGTGCCCTGCGACCCGCGCCCGAGCAGACGGTGGATTCCCCGGCGTTCGGGCGCGATCATCTGCACATGGCCCACGCCGCCTGGACCGAAATTGATGAGAAACGCTTCACCACCGAAGAGCGTCTGGCGCGCAATGGCTGGGATGCGGGCGCCTCCACCCTGGGGCTGGATCTGTTTCAAGGCGAATGGCGACTGGCCGCGCGCAGTGATGCCGCCAACCCGGTTTTTGACGCATTTTTCACCGTGAAAAACCGATATCGGGCCCTCTTGACTTTCGAACCGCGGAAACCACTCGTCCAATTCGGGGAAGACGGGGTGGAGCGCAAGGGCGCCGACCCCGCCGCCGCGAGTCACTATTTCACCTGGACCCGTCTGGACGTGCGGGGAACCCTCGAAATTGAGGGAAAAGCCCTGCGGGTACGGGGACAGGCCTGGATGGACCACGAAATCAGCAGCAACCAACTCGACCGGGAACAGGTCGGCTGGGATTGGGCCAGCATTCAGCTTCGGGACGGGCGCGAAATCATGATGTATCTGCTGAGAACCCGGGACGGGGGGATCAGTCCCTTCAGCGTCCTCTATTGGGTGGACCGAGCAGGCGAAGTGACCCAAGTGCAACCCGGGGACTTCACGTGGCGGCCCCGCCGCACCTGGATCAGCCCCGAAAGCGGGGCGCGTTATGCCCTCGACTGGGTTTTGGAACTTCGGGATCCGCAGACCGAAACGCGTACCCAATTCGAAATCCGACCCTACATGGATGCCCAGGAGCATACCGGAGTTCTCAGCGGCATCCCGTATTGGGAAGGGGCATGTGGCGTCTATCAAAACGGCCTTCCCGCGGGCAAGGCCTACGTCGAACTCACCGGGTATGCCGAAGCCCTCGGAAATCAACTGCGTGAATAACATTCAATAGTCTTGAGCCATCGCGACTTACATGCTTAAAGACGCTTCATGCTCAACGAACCGTTCAATCTGGGTCCCCTGACCGTTCCGAACCGGGTGCTGCTTTCTCCGCTTGCCGGAGTGAGTGACGTGCCTTTCCGCCGGATTTGCCAGGATTTGGGCGCGGGGTTGGGCTACATCGAAATGCTTTCCGCCGCAGGAATGGCCCACAATACCCGCAAAACCGATGAATTGCTGGCCCGACACGCCGCCGAACCCCGTTTGGGAGCGCAAATGACCGGGCCCTCGCCGGACATCATGGCCCAAGGGGCGCGGTTGCTGATGGAAAAAGACCTGCCCGTGGATACCCTGGATATTAACATGGGGTGTCCGGTCCGCAAAATCGTCTCCCGGGGATGCGGCAGCGCCATCGTCCGGGATCCGGCCATGGCCGGGGAAATGGTGCGCAGGGTTCGCGAAAGCGTGGACGTGCCCGTGACCGCGAAGATCCGGGTGGGTTTTTCCAGCAAACACGCCACCGTCACCGACGTTTGCACCGCACTCGCGGAAAACGGCGCCGAAATGATCACCATTCACGGACGCTTTCGCGACGATAATTACGGCGATCCGGTGCAATACGATCTCATCAAGGCCGGGTTTGACGCCGCCGAGGCCGCGTCCGGGGGACGAAAAATCTGGAAAATCGGCAATGGCAACGTCTTCGATGTGGACACCGCCCGGCGCATGCTCGATGAAACCGGCTGCGACGGGGTGCTGGTGAGCCGCGGCTGCCTGGGAAATCCGTGGGTGTTTCAATGGATTCTTCAAGGAGAGGACACCCAACCCACGGTGGCGGAATGGGAAGATGTTTTGTTGCGTCACATCGACTATCACCGCGCGTTCTATGGCGAAGGCCTCTATGCGGCCATACGCTTCCGCAAGCATTTGCTCTGGTACGTGCGGGGATATCCCGGCGCCAAAGCCGCCAAGCCCGAACTCAGCGTCATGGAATCCATGGACGCCATCCGAACGCGCATCCAGGCCTTTGCCCGCGGCCTTCCCCCGCAACTCCCCCGTTTTCCCGACCATGCCGACCGACGCGCCGCCGCCGAATCCGATCCCAAGTACGAAATGGATCGACAACACGACCGGGGCGTGGAACACTACGAACAAGGAGAAACCCCATGACAGATCCCATCCATCCCCATCCGCAAGATGCCCCGTTGCCCGGAACCCCCGCCGCCCCCGCCGCCCCCGCCGCCCCCGCCGGCTCAGACGCCCCTCCGCCGCCCCCTCCCAAATCCAACGGCAAAGGGTGCTGGTTTTACGGTTGCGGCGGTTGCCTGGGCGTGGTGCTCATCTTCATCATCGCCGGGTTCATTATGGCCCAACGCTTGAAGAGCCAATTCAACCAGCCCCCGCACGCGCCGCTGGTTCTCACCGCGGACGATGAAGCCAAGGTCGCGGAGACCCGGGCCCTTCTGGAACAAGCCGAAGAACAAGAGGACTTTTCCGTCCTGCCCGCGGAAGGATTGCGGCTGACCTCCACCCAGTTGGTCGCACTGTTGGAGGCGGAAAATCCCGATATGAAGGATCGGGTGCGCTTTCAGCTGGAACCGGATGTCTTTCGGGCCGAAATCCGCGCCCCCCGTGACGAAAATCCAAACAAAAACGTGATCATTCAAGTCGCCCTGAACGTGGTGCAAGTGGGGGACCGGGTTGAAATTCGCCTGCAAGACGCCCGTTTTGGGCCTTTCAGCCTCCCGGGATTTTTGATGGAAGAAATTCGGGGAGAAGATTTGATGAAGGATTTCTTCGCGGACGAAGACAATCGCCGCGCTTTCCAGGAATCCATCGAACGCATCGAAATTCAGCAGGACGCCATTCTCATCGTTCCGCGACGGTAGCGTGGAACCCCAGGTCCCCCTCACCCTCGACCGACAATTTCCGCGCCGAGGTCCTGCATCAGGCGGGCCTCGATTTTGCCGTGGAATTTTTCCACGGCTTTGTCGGTCAGGGTCTTTTTGGGATTGCGGTACGTGAACCGGTAGGCCATGCTTTTCCGGTTCTCCCCGAGTTTCTTGCCTTCGAACACGTCAAACAATTGCACGGTTTCCAGTTCGTAGGGGGCGGCTTTTTGGATGCAGGCCAAAATTTCGGCATGCGTCCTGGCGCGCTCCACAATCAGGGCGGTATCGCGGGAACTGGCCGGCATGCTGGGGACGGGCTTCATCACGGGCGCTTTCCGCTTCGGCAATGCGTCCAGGTTGATCTCGGCGAGGGCCACGGGTTCGTGGATTTTCCACTCGTCCCGCAATGGGCGCGCCAGGAGCCCGATCCGACCCAAATGGGTCTTGCCCAAAAGGATGTCCGCCGCCTGGCCGGGGGCAAAGCTTTTGTCTTCGAGGGCGATGAAACAGGCTTGGCTGACGCCTTCGCTTTCCAAAAAGGCTTCCACCACGCCTTTGAGTCCGTAAAAGGCCTCGGCGTCGTCCACCGGACGTTGTTTGTCGAGCGCGGGTCGGTGGACGGGGCCCAGCCGGCCAAAAGCGATCCGGGTTTGTTCCTCGACGCCGTTTTCGGCCTTGAGGAAAATGGTGCCGATTTCAAACAGGGACAGTTCATGGTTTTGGCGGGCGTGATTGCGGGCCAGCGTTTCCGCCATCTGCGGAATCAGGGACGTGCGCAAAACCGCCTGATCCTGGCTGATGGGGTTGGGAAGGTGCTCCTGTCGCGTTGCCGCGTTGGGGTCGAGGGCGGCGAGCGTCTCCGGAGCGGTGAGACTGTAGTTCATGATCTCGTTGAAACCCATGGCGGCCACGCGCCGCCAAATGTTCATGAGCCGACGCGTCGGGCGGTCGTCGGCATCGGGGACAATGTGCCCTATGGGGTCGCGGGCCGGAATTTTGTCAAGACCATTGAGACGCGCGATCTCTTCAATCAGGTCCACCTCCCGCTGCAAATCATTGCGGAAACTCGGGATTTCCAGGGTGCAACCCTCTTCGTCACACTCCACGTCCTTGAGTCCCAGGCGGTGGAAATATCCGCGCATGGTTTCCACGGGAATGTCCACGCCGATCAGATCGGTGATTTTTTTCCACCGACAGGACACCTGGACGGGACGCCGTTCGCCGGGCCAGCAATCCACCACCCCTTTGAGAACCGTGGCCCCGGCGTGCCGTTGCATGAGCGAGGCGGCGCGGCGGCTGACCCACTCGGCGTTGTTCATGTCGCAACCGCGGGCAAAACGGTACGACGAATCGGTGTGCATCCCCAGCGCTTTGGCGGTGGCCCGCACCCGACTGGATTGGAAGGCGGCGCTTTCCAGCAGCACCGTGGTGGTGCTGTCCCGAATCTCGCTGTCGGCCCCGCCCATGACCCCGGCCACGGCCACGGGTCGGTCGGCGTCGGCAATCACAAGATGCGCGGCGGACAATGTGCGGGGCTTGTCATCCAGGGTTTGCATGACCTCGCCTTCGGCGGCGCGGCGGACAATGACGGTGTCCCCGTGCAACAGGCTTTGATCGAAGGCGTGCAGGGGTTGCCCGGTTTCCAGCATCACGTAGTTGGTGATGTCCACGAGATTGTTGATCGGACGGATGCCGCAAAGGCGCAGGCGTTTTTGCATCCACTCGGGACTGGGCCCCACACAGGCGCCGGTGAGTACCCTGGCGGTATAGCGGGGACAGCTTTCGGGATCGTCAATGCGCACCTTCACGCATTCCTCGGCGGCATCCAAACCTTCCCGCAAGGGGGTTTCGGGGATCTTCAAGGTTCGCCCGGTAATGGCGGCCAATTCGCGGGCCACGCCGATCACGCTCAGGCAGTCGGGACGGTTCGGGGTCACTTCCAGGTCGAAGACGATTTCCGGCCCGCCGAGCACCTCCACCGCCGGCGTGCCGGGGGCGAGGTCGGTGGCAAGATCCATGATGCCGTCGTGGGCCTTGGACAAACCGAGTTCGTCCTCGGCGCAGAGCATGCCCAAGCTTTCCACGCCCCGGATTTTCGCCTTTTTGAGGGTGAGTCCGTTGGGCAGGGTGACGCCGACGGGGGCGAAAATGGTTTTCAAGCCCACGCGAACGTTGGGGGCACCGCAGACCACGGTTTGCGGCGTGCCGGAACCGTCCTCAATGGTGCAGAGGGTAAGCTTGTCGGCGTTGGGGTGGGGGGCGACGGCGGTGATTTCCGCCACCACGACCCGCTCGAAATCGGAACCGTGGGTTTCCACGGCCTCGACTTCCAAACCGGAAAACGTGAGAAGTTCGCGCAGGGCCTCCACGTCTTCGTGGAGTTCGATGTAGTCTTTCAACCAACTGAGGGGAATCAACATGAGGGACCTCTAAAAAAAATGGGGTTCAGGCGAATTGACGCAGGAAACGCACGTCGTTGTCGTAGAGACGGCGGATGTCGTCGATTTCGAGGAGAATCATGGCAATGCGTTCCAGACCCATGCCGAAGGCATATCCGGTGACGGCGTCGGGATCGTAGTTCACGGACCGGAAGACATTGGGATCGACCATGCCCGCGCCCGCGATCTCGATCCACCCGGAGTTTTTGCACACGCGGCAGCCTTTTCCCCGGCAGACGTGGCAGGTGAAATCGACCTCCACGCT
>PXAS01000017.1 GCA_003565815.1 PVC group bacterium | reverse complement strand
CACTCCATCACCCTTCTTAAAGAACGCCGTTCCGCCCTAATCACCGCCGCGGTGATCGGTCGGATCCCGGTGGCGGCGATGTCAGCTTGAGCTTGATTTTTAAAATTTTAGTGTACATATAATGAGTATTGGAAACGAAACGACCCGAACCCTTCACATAACCGGAGATGGGCTGCCATCCCCGGCTCCCGAGCGTCCCCGGACGAACCCTTCCTCTTGCCCCTGCTCTTACACTGCCGCCCTGGAGGAGCTTGCGATCCTCACCGAGGGTGTTTACAACGACGTGGAGGACGTGGACGACTTCGCCCGCCGCGTGCGGGAAGGGGAAGCGCCATGAAATTGAATTCGACAGTGACAGGCAGGTTGCTGAAAGGTATAGTGTCCATATGAAGTCGCCCCACATCAGTCCATTGCGATATCCCGGAGGCAAAGCCAGCCTGGCCGGCTTTCTAGAAGATGTGATCGACCTAAACGATTTGCGAGGGTGTCGGTATTTTGAACCGTATGCCGGTGGAGCGGGGGCGGCCCTGACCCTGTTGGAAAAAGGAGTGGTGGGTGAGATCCACATTAACGATGCCGACCCGCGGGTGTATGCGTTCTGGAACGCAGTGTTGAAGGACACGGAAAAATTTGCCGAAAACGTGATGCATGTCCCCTTGGATATGGGGGAATGGAGGCGACAACGGGACGTTTGCTCGAATCCCACCGCGCATCGGCCTTTTGACGTCGGTTTTTCCGCTTTTTACATGAATCGGTGCAACCGCTCGGGCGTCCTGACCGGCGCGGGTCCGATTGGGGGCCACCAGCAGACGGGAAAATGGAAACTGGATGCCCGCTTCAGCAGACAGGCGTTGGTGGAGCGGATCAACCGTATTGGTTCGTTACGGGAGCGGATCCACCTGAGCGGAGTCGACGCGATCGATTTCTTGAAACACTCTTTGCCGGGAGGAATGGCGCGTCGCAAAGTGTTCGTCTATTTGGACCCGCCGTACGTCAATAAAGGTCAGCGGTTGTACCTGAACGCATACAAACACCAGGATCACGCGTCCATTACTACGTATCTGTCGCGACAACGCGTGTTGCCCTGGCTGATGTCCTACGATGACACCGAGTTGATTCGAGGCCTGTACCGCGATTGCTGTCAATTTAAGCTGCCCATACGTTATTCCCTGCAGGTCAAAAAAACGGCCACGGAGTTGATTATCGCGCCTCACGGCTTGACTCTTCCCCGATCCGTGGTGATTCACGGAATCGAAACCCCCTTTTACCAACCCTTTGAAACAAACCTAACATGAGCCCTCCAACCCATCTTCCCGTATCCGAACTTCACTTCGACAGAGATAACCCACGTTTGGTGGAGTTTGGGATCAAACCCAACACGTCCGAAAACGAGATCCTGCAGATTCTCTGGGACGCCATGGACGTCATGGAACTCGTGATGTCGATTGCCTCCAGCGGATATTTCGCGCACGAGCCGCTGATTGTCACCGAAGAGGGTGGGAAGCATGTGGTGCTGGAGGGCAACCGACGTCTGGCGGCTTTAAGAGTGCTGCTGGGACACGAGGTGGCGAAAGAAAACAAGTGGCAGGTTCCTGAAATCACGCCTGAAATCGAGGCGGGGATACAGGAGATTCCCGTCATTTTCGAGGACCGGGAATCCTCCTGGAAATATCTCGGCTTCAAGCATGTCAACGGCCCTGCTAAATGGACGAGTTTCGCCAAAGCGAAGTATATTGCTCAGGTCCATCGGAAGTATGAAGTTCCGCTCGCCGATATTGCCCGACAGATAGGAGACGGACACAAAACCGTTCAGCGACTTTATCGCGGTTTGATGGTGCTGGAACAAGCGGAGGAGGAGGCCGATTACAACACCGACAACAGGTACACGCCGCGCATTTTCTTTTCGCACCTGTATACCGCTCTGGACAAACCAGGGTTCACCGAGTTCTTGGGCCTGGCGGCCCAAGAGGATGAGAATCCGCGCCCCGTCGCGGAAGATAAATTAGAGGAGTTACGACAGGTTTGTGTCTGGCTTTTCGGCGACAAAGAGTCTGAAGAGCCGCCGGCGATCAAAACGCAAAATCCCGACTTGAGCCGCCTGGACGCGGTGATTCGGAACCGGGAGGCCCTGTTCGCCCTCAAAGCCGGGGAGGATTTGGCCAGTGCGTTTGAACTGACAAGGCCCACGGGCGCGGTGCTGGAAGAGTCATTGCTGGGAGCCAAGCGGGAACTTATGAAAGCGAAATCCTATATCTCCACCGGTTACGACAAGTCCGAATCAATGTTGCGGACAGCGGGGTCGGTTGCGGATTTGGCCGATTCGATTTACGATGAAATGGACCGTATGCGGTCGGGAACAAGAAAGGCTTCCAGACTTTCTGACTAAGAGCTCTGGTTCCGATATGTCCTTCATGCTTCCAAACCTACCTTCGCCTCGGGCAAAGCCCGGTGAACTGGCAGATTTCGCCGAGTTGAAAGTCTTGCTGGATAGTCGATGCTCCTCCACGGATCTGCAACGTTATCTCGGGAGGTTGGATGACAATGAATTCAACGAAGGAATCCGCGACAAGGACGATGAGATTGAAAGGTTAACTGATTCGATGACGGTGGAGCTTGGAGACCGGAGGGGGGCGTGTCCCGATGGGTATCCGTTTCAGACTGATAAGCTGTCGGGCTCCATCATTCTTCCAAGATCTGGTTGTCGCCCCGATCAGGAACTTACGTACAAGTTTTTGCTTTTCGCGACGCGATTTAACATGCTTTCACACAAGGTGTTTTCGGGAATAGATGGGACTGAACTAATGGAAGAAGTTTGCGCGGTGGCCTTGCAGAATTATTTGGGGCGAAGATCGTACGTGAATGTTTTTGGCACGGCGCGACGAGGAAGTTTTTCGGATAAGGTGAGTGCGCTCTGTCAGGATTTGAAGGAAGGAGGTCGTTTCACGAACATCACGTCGGCTTCAACGCATGCCAACGATGATGGGTTGGATGTGGTGGGTTGGCTTCCTTTCTCAGATAGACTTCCATCAAAAATTTGCGTTTTCGGTCAATGCAAAACCGGAACCTACTGGAAAAACCATCTTACCCGTCTTGACCCGTCCGCTTTTGTCGCGAGGTGGATGTCTGAACGGAAATTGGTTGTGGACCCATTGAAAGCCTACTTTATCGCAGAATCTGCCGACCGGGCCGATTGGAAGGCGGATTGCTTGTATTGCGGCATCTTGTTTGATCGATGTCGGATTGTTGATTTGATTGACAATCTCGGGGACCCATTGCGTACGGCCCTCACGACGTGGACAGAAGCCGCCCATGACAAATTGCGCGCATTGGAATGGAGTTAATGTAGATGAAATTTACTTCAGAAGCCGCATTCGAAACCGCGATAGAAGACGTCCTGCTGGGTCAGGGCTATGTGCGGCACGTGTCAAAGGATTTTGACCCGGAAACTTCTATTTTTCCCTCCGTCGCACTGAATTTTATCCAGACTACCCAGTCCAAAGTTTGGGAGAAGCTGGAGGCGATTCACGAGGAGCATACGGGGGAAAGGGTCTTGGCGGCCCTGTGCAAATGGATGGACACCCACGGGGTGTTGGCGACTTTGCGGCATGGGTTCAAGTGCTATGGTAAAACATTGAGGATTGCCTTTTTCCGTCCGGCACACGGATTGAATCCGGAACTGGACGCCCAGTACGCGTCCAACATCCTTGGGATCACCCGGCAGCTTCATTTCAGCGCCAAGCGTTCGCATGACAGTCTGGACGTGACCTTGAGTGTGAACGGGGTGCCGCTGGTCACCATGGAGCTGAAGAACGCGATGAGCGGGCAGACGGCGGTGGATGCGATCCGGCAATACCGCAACAAACGCGATCACCGGGAGAAGATTTTCGAATTTAAAAAACGGACGCTGGTTCATTTCGCGGTGGACACCGACGAGGTGCACATGACCACCCGGTTGGCGGGAGCCTCGACCCATTTTCTCCCGTTCAACCGGGGGCGGGAGGGCGGGGCGGGGAACCCGGCCGATCCGTTGGGCCGGAACTACCGCACGGCCTATCTTTGGGAAGAAGTATTGGAGCGGCATAGTTTTCTGGATCTGCTGGCCCGCTTTCTGCATCTGCAGATTGAGGACAAGCGGACGGAGGACGGCCGCAAGGTGAAAAAAGAGACCATGATTTTTCCACGCTATCACCAGTTGCATGCGGTGCGGGAGATGGTGGGGGCCGCAGCTGAAGAGGGGACGGGACACAACTATCTGGTGGAACATTCGGCGGGCAGCGGCAAGAGCAACACCATTGGCTGGCTGGCGCATCGGCTGTCCAGTCTGCACGATGCACAGGACCAGCGGGTCTTCGACAGCGTGATCGTGGTGACCGACCGCATTGTGCTGGATCAGCAGCTCCAGAACACGATTTACCAGTTCGACCACCGCCAGGGGGTGGTGGAGAAGATTGAGGAGGATTCCCGTCAACTGGCCGAGGCGCTCCAGAACGCAGTTCCCATCATCATCACCACTTTGCAGAAATTTCCTTTTGTCTCGCGTCAACTGCTGAAAATGGCGGAGGAGCGGGGGGAGGAAGGGGGCGCTCTACCCACCCGCAAATGCGCGGTGATCATCGACGAGGCGCACAGCTCCCAATCCGGAGAAACCGCCACGGATTTGAAGGAGGTGCTGGGCGGCGAGGATCTAAGGGAGCAGGCCAAAGCCCTGGCAGACGAGGAGGGCGAAACCGAGTTGGAGAAGCTCTACCGGAGCATGGCCAAACGTGGACATCAGCCGAACCTGAGTTTTTTCGCCTTCACCGCCACCCCGAAACACAAGACGCTGAAAATCTTTGGTCGGCAAGGCAGCTCGTTCAGTACGTACACCATGCGGCAGGCGATCGAGGAGGGGTTTATCGAGGATGTACTGGAGAATTACGTCAGCTACAAAACCTATTACAAACTGCTGAAAGCCTGTACGGACGATCCCAACGTGGAGCGGAAAAAGGCGGCGCGCGCCCTCTCACGGTACATGCGGCTGCATCCGCACAATATTTCCCAAAAAACCACGGTCATGGTGGAGCATTTTCAGAATTTCAGCCGACACAAGATCGGTGGCATGGCAAAAGCCATGGTGGTGACTGGGTCCCGCCTGGAGGCGGTGCGGTATAAACAGGCCTTTGACGATTACATCGGGAAGAAGGGGTATGACATCCGCAGTCTGGTCGCCTTTTCGGGCACGGTGGAGGACGATAAAATTCCCGACACGACCTACACCGAATCCGGAATGAACGGGGGGATCAAGGAGAAGGACCTGCCTGAGGCGTTTAGTGGCAAAGAATACCGTGTCTTACTTGTGGCGGAGAAATATCAGACTGGTTTTGATCAGCCCCTGCTGCACACCATGTATGTGGACAAGCGACTGGCGGGAATCCAGGCGGTTCAAACGTTGTCCCGCCTGAACCGGACCCATCCCCTGAAAGAGGACACCTTCATTTTGGATTTCGTGAACGATCCCAAAGAGATCCAGGAGGCGTTCAAGGTCTATTATGACGGGGCGACGATGGGTGAGGAGGTGGACCCGGACCGACTGTATGAAATCAAGGCGGAGCTGGATGCGTCGGGGTTGTATTTGCCGGAAGAGATCGAGGCATTCTGTGCCATCTTTTTCGCCCCCCGGAAGAAACAGAGTGCGAACGACCACAAAGCCATGAACAGCGTTTTGGACCAGGCTTCGGTCCGTTTCAAAGCCCTGCAGGACGAGAACGAGGAGGAAGCGGAAGTGTGGCGAGGCAAGCTCCACGCCTTCCGCAACCTGTATGGATTTCTCAGCCAGGTCATTCCCTATCAGGACAGCGACTTGGAAAAGCTGTACACGTATCTCAAGCACCTCGCCCGTAAACTGCCAAAACGGAAATCCGGACCCGGCTACCACTTCGACGACGAGGTACAGCTTGAATATTACCGTCTTCAGAAAATCAGCGAGGGATCCATCAGTCTGAACGAAGGGATAGCGAAACCGCTCGATGGACCCAAAGAGGTGGGCGGGGCCCAGGTCCGAGAGGAAAACGTGCCGCTATCCCGCCTGATCGACCTGATCAACGAACGATTCGGAGAAAACCTGACTGAAGCCGACCAACTGTTCTTTGATCAGATCACCGAAGCTGCAACCCGGGTCGACTCCATCCGGCAGGCCGCCGAAAACAATCCGATTGGTAAGTTTCAGTTGGTATTTGGCGAGATTCTGGAGTCGTTGTTTATAGAGCGAATGGACCTGAATGAGGATCTGTTCGCCCGATATATGAATGATCCTGAATTTAAAGCTGTCGCTGCGGAATGGCTGGGGCAGCAGGTGTACTCCAAAATTCCGAAAGCGGTGAGATACAAAAAATAAATGCCCGGCGTTTTGTAAAGGTCGAGATGTGTGGAGTGGTCGGAATATGCACAAGAGTTGATTCGCGGGTTGCATGTCTTTACGGGAAAATTATTTATGCGATCCATTGCATGCTTTGTTTGCGGAATCTAAACATATTCTCCAGACAGGGTCTGGGGAATTCCTGAAAAACCTGCCGTAGCGAATACGTGCCGACAGGCGCGGGGAGAGGATCAGCCCTTGCAATTCGTCCTTTGGAGCCCTTTGAGTACTCATGAATCCATTGCCTCCATAGCGTGGAGTTCAATAATCGTTCCCTGCATTTTTTTGACTCCCGCCTATCGTTGTCCATCTTTTGGATGGTTACACCGACTCCGCCAGATAGCTTTAAAGCCTCCCGCTCGTAAAATCGCCCGGCCTCCCCGTTTCCCACCCGCATCAGCGCCCGGTAGTGAGACCAACTCAGGTCGGGATAGAAGTGGTCTGGTTATCCACAAGTTTTCGGGGGAGCGGATTTTGTACCCGCTGGGTACGCTATTTGGCCGTTTTCGAATTCGCCACCCACTGGGCGACCTTTTTCTCGTTCACCGTCGATTTTCAATTCGCTACCCAGTGGGGAGAGAATGTTCGGCTTTCCTGATTCTTTCCCCAGTGGGAAGAGAATTCCCGGGAGTCGATTACGATACGTTTGGTAGAATTGACGCATGTTCCACAACTACGTGGGCGCAAACCCTTTTCGAATTCGCAGCGATACGTTTTCTCGCGAAGCGGTTTG
>PXAS01000297.1 GCA_003565815.1 PVC group bacterium | reverse complement strand
TGCAAAGCCGCCGGAAGATCATGGCCCGCAGGGTTGGATCACATGAAGAATCTCAAAGGGAATTCGAAAGGCATGATTGACTTTTCCATGGCTTTGGCCTCTTTTGGCGCTGGAAATGGGAGGAGGGTCATGCACAACCTTCCAGGTTGCACAAGCCCCTCCTCCCATCCCCAGCATCCAAAATAGACCAATCCTATCCGAAGATTTCTGGTTGACAGAGTACGAGCCCGGGCTTCCGGTTTTGATTGATGAGACCAAGGCCATGGGGGATGACTCTGATGTAACGAACTTTTTGAGGATTCATGCTTGTTGTTCCAAGTGACCGGTAATCCCCTTTAGACCATTGCAATGAACGGGCTGACGGCCCAGTTCCTTCAGCAGTGTCGTCGCCCGGAGCAGGTTATCTCCATCATACGTTTTGCCCCAGGCCATCAGGTTCATCAGACTGCTGAACGTCTCCTTCTTCCCGGGTTCCAGTCCGATTTTTCGCCGAATGAAGCGTCGAATGATTCTGGCTTGTCGAAGCCAAAGCGGAGGAGTGAGCACGAAGATGAAGTCCGCAGTCTGAAAGCAAGGCGTCAACCATCGGTAATACGCTCCCTCCACAATCCAAGAGTCCTGTGCCACAAACGCGATCAGCGCGGCATCCCTGGATTCCGGGTCGGCTTTGGAACTGAAGTCCTTTGCGTTGGGCTCCCAGAAGATCTCATCCAGATCAAGAATCGGTATGCCATACCGTTCACCAAGCTTTCGGGCGACAAAGGATTTCCCGCTTCCGGGTCCTTCGAGGATGTGAATTTTCATTTTTTTCGTGTTAATGGATTTCAGAGGGAATGCCGAGACCTTAATGGAGGGAACAAATCATGGGGTGTTTCATGGGGAACGGGGGCCTTTCAGCCGTTTGTTCTCGCAATCCGAGTCTCGGAAGAGAGATTTTTTCGGGTTCCGATCGTCGGATAATCACGACGCATCCCGGTCTTCGCGTAGATACATGGTCATTTCCGTTTCCGGAATGTCATAGGTCTGCAGAAGGTGCTGAATGACTGCACAGAGCCCTTTGGCGGAGAGGTTCACCTCGGCAAAGATGCCGGGAACCACCTCGGAGTCCACACGCAGGGCCTTGGGGTCCCTCGAGAAAAACGGATTGCCGCGGCGGGTTTTGAATGCCGGGAGATCGGGGAGCTGATTGAACAAATCCTGATCGCGTTCATGAAGACGACGGCACACATGGTCAAACAGCCGCCGCCAAGTGGTGAGCCCGTTGAAAGCTTTCCCTTGCAACGCATATCCGCAAGGTCGTTTAAAGGTGAAATCCTCATCCAGCCTGTGCGCCTCCTCCCGGTTCAGTTCCCGCACCACCCGCGCGTTGCGCTCCGCTTCCGATTCCGCCGCAATTTCGGGTTCAACCTCATCCATGCGCACCTGGGTGTACTGCTGCACCAGTTCGGAAATCTCCTTCGCCAGCCTGTCGAATGATTTCATGCGGTCATTGTATTCGGTCTTAAACGCCACGCCTTCCCGCATCGACTCCGGATCATTGTGATCAATACTCAGCCAGATGTCATCCGACAACGCCAGCATGTTTTCGCGGGTGCGTTCCAAGTCTTGAAGAATGTCGCGGATGATGGTGGTCATGCGTTGAGTTCCGAGGGTTTTCGTATCATTGCTTTTTCTTCCTCTGAAAGCAAGGGACTTTCCATGCAACCAGCGATCAATCGATCCAAAAGGGCTGCAGGTATGTCTCTTTGCGTCCGCAGCTCCCGGTTCCGCCGAGCTTGGGAAAGCTCCAGGAGGGATTTTTAGAAGGGTCGGATCCACGGAACACCCCTCAACGCCAAAGAGCCTCAAGGTCATTCAATTCGGCCAACTCTTCCCTGAAATCAGCTTGAGTTTCCAGAGACAAGGGCGGAAGAGCATCCACGCCCGGCTCGGGATTATCGAGAAAATCAAGATAGTTCATTTCCACCCTGGAGGAAACAGCCAGCTCGGCTTCGTGACGCTTCCACTCGGGAAAGCGGTGGGTATGCTCCGCCAGCTTGTATTTACCCCACCCCTGATAGGTTTCCCAGGCAAATTGCAATGACTCCAGATCGGATTCCGAAAGCACGGAGGTGTCGGTCTCCTGTTTGGAGGCAAAGGTGTGTTGATCAACCGTTTCCAGAAAGGGGGCGGCATACTCCCGCTCTTCGTCCCCCAGAAAATCCGACATTTCCGCCAAATCCTTGCAGGCGGAAGCCACTGGACCATAGTTCATGGCCACATAGCGGTCATTGGTGATCGGCCGTCCATAGCGGCGCAAGTGATGCCGGTCCGCGAAATAAACGAGCTTCAAAGCCTTGAGTTTGTTGATTTTGCCCCCATTCTGACGGGCAAAAAAATTCAAGACCTGAGTGGCTTTGCGATGGGAAAAGGGGAAAAGCATGATGATTTTCTTTCGGCAAGACATCCTAACACGGAAACATCCGTTCCGCCAACCTTATTTTATGATGGGAAATGGTTTCAAATTTCTTGGAATGTTTGAAAGATCTCGCAGGACAGGTCAAATGAAAAGGTCGTTTATAGGGTCATGTTGACCGGATAACCCTTTCGAATGACCCTTTAAATGTCCCGCTTTAGGTGCATTTTCGCCTTTTTTAGGTGCATTTATAGGTGCATTAGACGTTCCAAGGCCATTTCCAGGTGCATGGGCATCCGCCAAAAAGACACCCGCCACCTTCAAGGGTTCACCGAGCAGGTTTTCAATCAGAGTGCAGGCGGTGTCCACGGGACAGGGCAGGGAGGAGAGTGCTTCGGGGAGGGTGTTCACAAAGAAATCTCCATATAAGTTAAAGGCATCGGCAGGAACCGGTCTATCTCTCTCAGGTAGGCGTCCGAGTCCTGATCTAACGGACAGCGACCCACGATGACCAGTCCAGTTGGCGTTCGTGTCTCTCTTCGCCCCTGATAAAAGGCATACTCCAGAAGCTGCCCCAGCGCCTGCCGGATCACTAGCCGTGGATCGAGTTCCGTTTTGATCTCGTAGTAGATTAGTTCCTGTTCGGTTTCCACCCGCACATCGACAAAATCCTGCTCCGCCAAGACAGAATCTGGCCCATACTCACTTTTCAGTTTTTCCACCAGCTTTCGCTGTATGTTCTGATGCTCGGGGGTGTAGGTGGTTGCCGAAGTCGGACGGCGGGTGCGGGGCCCGGCAGGTTCCACATGACCTTGCCCTATTCTGCCCCGAGTGCGGCTTCCAGCAGTCGGCTCCGGAGAAATTTCTGTGATATTAAAAATTTGATAGCGGTTCACCTGAGATGCGGAAATTCCTTCAGTGAGCGGCGTCCCTTTGGGGTAAAACGAAACCTTGTCAGCCTTGAAACGAATATTGAACATCTCCCGGAACGTTGTGGGGGATCGAAGAGGCTGGCTGTTCCCGTCCTCTCCACGCACTTCCGCCTCCATCTGATCCAGCCACCCGTTTTCTTCAAAACGCTGATACACCTCTTTCGCCTGCGGTTCGCTCAACACTTCCACATCGGCAATCCGTGCGACCAAACGACGTTCCCTGCCCGGTGCCGGCATGATGGTGCACAAGTCGATGTCCACCACCTGGTTTTCATATCGCTTGCCTCCTTTGTGAACCCCCTGCAAAAACGAATACCGCCACCCATCCAACAGCCATTCATTGCGAAACAGCCACTCTTCGTGGCCAAACCTCATTTTCACCACATAACTGGATTTCCCCTCCTCATTCGCCGCTTCTCCAGTGGGATGATGCCAATCCTCGCTGTTGTAAGCGATTCGGGTGATCAGTTGCGGGGTGTTTTTCGCTTCTTCCAAACCTGGATTCAACAGTGGAGGATTGAGTGAAGACCGCTCTAAAACAAACCCCTCCCGGTCCTGCATGCGGTGGACCTTCCAGGTAACAGGGTCCAGTTGACGTCTTTTTACTTTGTCCGGCTTTCCTTCCGACAGAAACCGATGGATCCCAGACACCACCACGACTCGGAGGCTGTCATCTGTATCAGCAAACTGCTCAAAAATCTGGACCACCCGAAGAAACCGATTTCGCTGCCTTCCAGACCAGTCAGAAAATTCCTGCAAAACATCATCAGGAATAATTTCACAATAGATGCGGGAGCCTTCCTGTTGGATATCCCGGTACCATTGGGTCAACACCGCATTCTGACCATCAGAAAACGCCCATTCGTAACAATACTTGGGATTACTGGGCGACTCCCAGTCCGGGAGAATCACACCCGCTTCACGCACCAGGTCTTTGAGTTTAGGTACAGACATCAGTTATCCTCAGCTTCGACAATGAGTAATGATGGATTCCTATGTGCCTTGAGCACCAATCAAGTCGATAATATTGCAAGCCGATAGATTAATTTCTGCATCCGGATAACGCATGGCATGACTCAGGATGACACCAGACTCCTTTTTCCGACGAATCCCAATAAAACCAAAACCATCATACATACTTTTGTCCAAATTTATCTATTGCATCCAGGAGTAAATGGACATCCGTGTATGGATTCCACTGGTAAGGCTCGGTCCAAGAAGAATCAGCTCCTTCTTGAGTTAGCCAGTTTAAAACTTCAGCATTATCACGTGCATTTTTAATTTGCTCAGCACTGAAGGTAAAAACAGATCCCTTATCATAATTTTCAATATGTAACTTCAGATCACTTCGTTTCTTAAGATCGGCATAACTGCTATATGGAGCGACCGTGTTTTGAAAATGCAACAGGATCCACACTTCGAAACAAACATTGGAAAAAGCAATGTGAATCGCCTCTTCATTGGCCTTGCGCCGGGCTTCGGCATGCAGGGTGTCCGAGTATTTATTTTTAGCCTCCCTGTCGAAAACCACCCAAAACTTATCGCCTTTTGGATTTTTTTTATCGTTTTTTGCAGCGATTGCTTCTTCAACCAACTGAACCGGGGTGGTTTTGTCCGTTTTCCGCACTGGAGAAAGCCGTGTCCCTGGGAAACGGGTTTCAATATACTTTGAAAGGTAGTTCGGCTCTGTTTTTTCTCCCTCACAAAAAATATGAAGCCTCGGTTTTACCTTGTATTTTTGCTTCGCCCGCGATTTAGGCATCTTTCTCACCCCGGGTACTCAGGAGGTTCACAATGCCGCGGTAATCTACTTTTGGAACTGCACCAAATCTACCTTCTGCATACCAACGGTTGAACGGGCTCTGAGGCTTCACTGTTTTTTTGTCAAAGGCATCCAGTGAAAACAGGCGGGTGACCCCTTTCACTTTTTCTGTCATCCATATTTGATCTCGGCGAAATTGATCTGGGGACATAAGGCTAATATTATGCGTTGAAAAGATCAACTGTGCATGTCCGCAGTTTACCTCAGGATCATTAAACAAACGAATGATCAGCTCTGCGATAAACGGGTGCATACTGTGATCCAGTTCATCTACAATAAGCACCCCTCCGCTTTGCAAAGCATCCACCAACAACGGAGCAAGGCGAAACAAACGCTGCGTCCCGGCAGATTCCATTCGGAGGTCGAAGAGTTCTACTTCCGACTCTTCGCCAATATGGGAAAAATGAAAAGCTCGTTTCATATCCCGTAAAATTGAATCGCGAATTGATTCAGGTACGCCATCAGGAATGTTGACTGTTTGCGGATCCACATCCCTTTCTTTAACGTGAATTCCACTCACTCCTGTATCAATAAAACCCAATAATGCGGACACTTTATCCACCAGGCCTTCTTCTTCCACCCAATTGTCGATCTGTACGGCTTCGTTCAAACCAAGACGGAGAACATCGTTTCGGAAATAGTTGTATACGTTTCGAATTAATTCCGGGGCATCCGCACTGTCACCGGCTTTTGAAAGGTATGCATTGTTGCCGAAAAAAGGAATGCGTTTTTTCCCGCCTGTGAACAATGTGCCGAAATCAATGGTTTCCCAAGTATCCTCTACTCCACGCTCAAAGAGTTTCGCCTCCTTGACTGATGGATAGAAATAAAGTTTTTCCTCCAAAATACGATTGCGATTAAAGGTGATTCTGTAAGAATACCGCATTCCATCCGGAGTGAAGAACTCCACTGCGAAAGCAACCGGGGCGGTCTTTGTTTTCTCAGATAAGCGATACGGTTCATAGCACTTAATCGGATCTCCATCCTTGAACCGACCGGAAGCCCGAATCAGGTACTGCAACGCCTCAAAAGCCAGCAGCACATTTGATTTACCCGAGGCATTCGCGCCATAAATCCCTGCGCTCTTCAATACGCCAATTTTCTTCTTTCCCGGGTAAGTGATATTCCCCGTCAGATAGCTCCCTGGATTTTCCGCATACAAGCTGAAGGTTTGCTCGTTTTTGATCGAACGGAAATTGGATACTGTAAAATCTACAATCATGGCTTTGTATTACGTTTTAAAGGCTTTTTTTGACTGGAATCAGCGATAAAGTACATCCATAACCGATTATGTCAAGCGTTTAAGATGAAATTCCAGAAGTCAAAAGCACCGGATTTGCATAGAATGCACCGGACGGGACAGGGAAGTAAGGGCTTCGGGTTCGTTATGACCAATGCTCAGCCGGATGTCGTCCGACAGCGCCAGCATAATCTCCTGTGTGCATTCCAGATCTTGAAGAATATCACGGATGATGGTGGTCATGGGTTGCGTTCCGAGGGTTGCCGTATCATTGCTTTTTCTTCCTCTGAAAGCAAGGGGCTTGCCATGCAACCGGCGATGAGTCGCTCCAGAATGTCAACAGGCATGTCTCTTTGCGTCCGCAGCTCCCGGTTCCGCCGAGCTTGGGAAAGCTCCAGGAGGGATTTTTGAAACAACTGGTTGCAGTTAAAGCAGGACGCTTTGCTGAAGTCTGGATATTCTTCAGGCGAAATCTCCACCACGGTGGCGGCAGGCAGATTCTGACGCTCAGCCCTGGCCTTGACTTTCTCCACCTGCGAGCTGGCCACAGCCAGCAACAACACCCTATCCTGTCGCGGATTCTGGTTTAAGACCACAAAAAAGTGGGGTTCTGCTGATGAAAGACCCCGGTGGGCGAGATAGTAGACCGTTCCTTGGCGTATCGTGAAAGCAAGTGTCGGATCCACGGAACACCCCTCAACGCCAAAGAGCCTCAAGGTCATTCAATTCGGCCAACTCTTCCCTG
>PXAS01000183.1 GCA_003565815.1 PVC group bacterium | reverse complement strand
GATTAGGAATCTTGCGCTCTGTCCTGGTGAGCTACCGGGGCAAGGATATTTTCAAGTTGTATATGGTTCTTTGGGCAATTGGGCAAGGCGAGAATGCGATGGTTTCGCATTTTCACCCAAAAAAACCCCGGCTTTTCGGGCCGGGGTTTGTGTTTTGAGTGTGGAGCGTGAAGCTCAGATACGGTCCAGATACAGCGTGGAGCCGCCATACACGGCGTTGCGACCCAAGGTGTCTTCGATGCGCAACAACTGGTTGTATTTGGCAATCCGGTCGGAACGGCTCATGGAGCCGGTCTTGATCTGCCCGGCGTTGGTGGCCACGGCGATGTCGGCAATGGTGGTGTCTTCGGTTTCGCCGGAACGGTGCGAAATCACGGCGGTGTACCCGTTGCGTTTCGCCATTTCAATCGCGTCCAACGTCTCGGTCAGGGTGCCGATCTGGTTGACCTTGATGAGAATGGAGTTGGCGGTGCCGGACTCGATGCCGCGTTTCAGGTACTTGAGGTTGGTGACGAAAAGATCGTCGCCGACCAGCTGCACCTTGTCGCCAAGGGCGTCGGTGAGTTTTTTCCAACTGTCCCAGTCGCCTTCGTCGCAACCGTCTTCGATGGAAATGATGGGGTATTTTTTCACCAGGTCCACCCAGTAGTCCACCATTTCGTCGCCGGAGCGCTCGGAATTGTCGGATTTATGGAAGACGTATTTTTTGCTTTCCTTGTTGTAGAACTCGGAGGCGGCGGCGTCCATGGCAATGAAGATGTCTTTGCCGGCCTGATATCCGGCCTTGTCGATGGCCTCCATGATCACGTCCAAGGCATGGGTATTGCTGTTCAGCGCGGGCGCGAAACCGCCTTCGTCGCCGACGGCGGTGCTCAAACCGAGTTTTTTCAACACGCCCTTCAAGGTGTGGAACACTTCCGCGCCCATGCGCAAGGCTTCGCTGAAGGACTCGGCGCCTTTGGGCATGATCATGAATTCCTGGATGTCCACGGGGGCATCGGAATGCGAACCGCCGTTGAGGATGTTCATCATCGGCACCGGAAGCACTTTGGCGTTCACGCCGCCGAGGTATTTGTAGAGGCTGAGTTCGAGTTCGTCGGCGGCGGCATATGCGGTGGCCATGGAAACGCCGAGCATGGCGTTGGCGCCGAGGTTGGATTTGGTCTCGGTGCCGTCGAGGTCCAGCAACGCTTGGTCCACGGCCACCTGGTCCAGAGCGTCGTGGCCGAGGAGGGCGTCGTTAATGGGTCCGTTGACATTGTCCACGGCCTTGGAAACGCCTTTGCCCATCCAGCGGCTCTTGTCGCCGTCGCGGAGTTCCAGGGCTTCGTTTTCGCCGGTGGAGGCGCCGGAGGGTACGGCGGCGCGGCCCACGGCTCCGGTGTCCAGGGTGACTTCGACTTCCACGGTGGGGTTTCCGCGGGAGTCCACGATCTGACGTCCATAGATATCAATAATTTCAGGCATGAGTTTTTCTCCGATGTGTTTTGGTGAGTTTGGGTTGATTGCGTACAAAACGGTGAGGCTTCTCTAGAATAGAGAACGCGGGGTTGCAAGACCTCGCGCAAAGAAAAAAAGCTTTTCTTGCGTATTTTGAAGACTTGCCTATGCTTCCTGCATGGAAGTAAAGGCTACACCCGTGGGTGTCCTCGGCGGCACCTTCAATCCCATCCACCACGGACATTTGATTTTGGCCCGGGCCGCGAAAGAGGCGCTCGGGTTGGACCGCATCCTGTTGGTGCCCAACGTGCGTTCGCCGTTGCGGCGTGAGGAAGCGCTGGCCCCCGCGGATTTGCGGCTGCGCATGTTGGAGGCGGCGGTTTCGGAGGAGGCGGGTCTGGAAGCCTGCGGGGTGGAGGTGCGCCGCAAAGGCACTTCTTACACCGTGGAAACCCTGGAGGAGTTGCGGCGAATCCACCCAGGGGCACATCTGCATTTTTTCGTGGGGGCGGACAGTTTGGAAACCTTGGATCGCTGGGTGCGGATCGACGACATCCTGCGCCTGGCCACGCTCGTGGTCCTGCCGCGTCCAGGGGCGAACGCGGAGCTTTTGTTGCGGGAACTGGACGCCCGCGCCCCCGAAGTGGCGGCCGGGGTGCGGCTGTTGCACTTGAATTGCCGCATTGAAATCTCCGCCACCGGCATTCGGGAGCGGGTGGCGTCGGGCCGGTCCATCCGCTGGCTGGTCCCCGACCCGGTGCGGGAAATCATCGAAAGCCGGGGCCTCTATCGCTTGCAGACTTGACCGAAGGCGCTTTCCGGCGTATCCCACTCCCTCAATTTTCATTTGGAGCTTTCCGTCATGTCATCCCATCCCGCCTCTCTTCCTTCTTCCCTGGTTCACGCCGTTCAGGCGCTTGACCAACATTTGGCCCAAGACATCCGCATCCTCGAAGTGCGCGACGTTTCCTCGGTCACCGATTTTTTTGTCATCGCCACCGGCACGGGGGTGCCGCATTTGCGGGCCCTCGCCAGTGAAGTGGAAAAAGCCTGCAAAAACCACCGCGTTCGCGCGCGGCGCAAGGGCGGCAGTCCGGTCAGCGGCTGGATGATCATCGATTTCGCGGATGTCATCGTGCACGTGATGACGGGCGAATTGCGAGAATTCTACGCCCTGGAGCAACTCTGGAGCGACGGCAAAACCCTCGATGCCGGCGAACTTTTGAAGGAATGAAGATCCGTGGTTCCTTATCGGCAAGGGACTGCCGATCTACATCCGAATCAGTTTGGCCACGAACATCCCGTCCCCGTTGCTTTGCGCGGGGGTGATGGTGATTTTTCCGTCGGTGGCCTCGCCGGTGAGCGGATGCGGGGTGGGCACGAGGCTGAAATCGGGGTGTTCGCGAAGAAAGGCGTCGATCACGGCATGGGTTTCGGACTGCAAAAGGGAGCAGACCGCGTAGACCAAATGCCCTCCGGATTTCAGGGGGGGCAACACCGCTTCCAATAATTTCGATTGACGACGGGACATTTGCTGCACGTCTTTGCCCGAAATGCGCCAGAGGGTGTCCGGGCTTCGGGCCCAAGTGCCGGCGCCGGAGCAGGGGGCGTCCACCAAAATGCCGTCGAATTGGATGTTGGGCAGTTCCGGATCTTGCAGCAAATCCAGGGCATAACGGCGCACCCGGGCCAAACCGTGTTTGCGTCCCCGGCGGGTGACTTCCTGGAGAATGTGCTCGCGGCGGTCCGTGCAGGTCAGATCCATGTCCCGTTCGGCCAAGTCCAGCATCTGCAGGGACTTGCCACCGGCGCCGCAACAGGCGTCCCACCAGGACGACCCTTTTTCCGGGGCACAAATGCGAACCACCTGTTGACTGGCCAGATCCTGGATTTCCAAGGCGTCCGGATGCTTTTGCATCCAGTCGTTGACTTTGCCGCGTTGATCAAAGGCATACGCGCAGGGGGAGCGTTCTCCGGCCCAGACCGCGCCATCGGCCACCAAGTCGTCGTGCAAGGCCTGTTGCCGGGTTTCATCCACCCGCAACCACGTGGGCGGACGGGAAATGAGTTCCCAAATGCGATCTTCCAGCGGACCCAGGTGGCGGGTTTCCGGTTCCACCCACTCCGGCACCCAATTCGGGATTTCGGGCAGGGAAAGCGAGAATGTTTTTTCCGCGGATTCTTTGCGGGTGTTCAAGGCCGCCTCCGGGGAAAGGGGCTCCGGTTCCGGCCATTTCAGGTCGCGGAGAATGGCCCGGATGGCGTCATGCCAGGGCGTGCCGTCCAGATACCAGGCCACGCAAAGGCCTTGGGGAAGGGGAAGTTCGCCGACAACCCCGTGCCAGCGGAACCACGTGAAAATCACATCGCCGAAAAAGCGACGGTCCCGGCTGCCGTATTTTTTCTTGTCCCCCAAAATCAGGCGCAGGGTGCGGTCGGCGGGTTCGCCTTCCGTGGCTTTGTCGGCCACCTTTTGCAACATGCCGAGGGCGAGGGCGGCCTGGCGGTTGGCCCATTTGGGGAGTTCCACTTCACTCATGCCAAACGCTCCGACAGGCAATCCAGGGTCCGGTCCGCATTGATTTCTTCGGTCAAGTCAAAGGCGCTCACCATTTTTCCGTCCACCTCGAGATTGGGATTCCCCGCCAGTCGGGTCACGTCATCGTGACTCAGTTTGCGAAGCAAGCGCGCCCCAAACGCGGTTTCGTCCCAGTCAAGGGCCTTGTTGGTGTCGTGATCGGTAAAGAAGCGTTGCAATTCCACCATGCCTTCAAGCGGACCCGCGGAGAGGTGTACTCCGTTTGCGCCCTGGTTGACTTCCTTCATGCCCAGGGCCTCTTTTTGTGCCCGGAGATCGGCGCGGATGCTGCCCGCTTCCGCTTTTGCGGGGTTGGTGGCCCCGGTGAGGTTCACCCGCAGATCGGACCAGTCGCGCGTGGAGCGGCATTCAAACACCAGAATCGCCCGTCCGGGCGTGGTGAAGGGCACCAACTGGTAAGCATGAAAGGGATTCAGCAGAATGTAGGTTTGCCCCAAAACCTTCAGGCGCATGGCGTAACTGCCGCCCGCGAGTTTGGTGGTGCCGATATTGTCGTTCATGGTGGTCAGCGCCAAGGGGCTGATTTCCGGCTGGGCCTTCAGAAACTGATGGCCGCCCATGATGAGCGCGCCCGCGGAGATCTCTTCGGCAAACACCTCGTTGAGCTTGTTCAAAGCGTCGTCGGTGAGCGCTTCCACGCCCAATTTGCTGATGCGGTTGATGACGCCGTAATGTTGATCCAGAATGGCGTGATGATCCAGATAAGCCGCGGGCAGGGCCCGGGCGGCGTGAACCGTGACCCCGAAATCCTCGAGGTGTTCAAACACCAAATCGAGGACCGCCTCCAGATCCACGCCGTCGTGGACCGCCGTGGCTTCCGGTTTCAGGAAGAGGACGAACTGATGTTCCGCGGGATCGTCGGGCGGGCCATAGGGGTGGATCCAGGTTTGGACCGGACGGGATTGGGTGGCTTTTTCAAAAGCGCGAAGGGTTTCTGTTTTCATGGAAGAAATGGGGTGGAAAGGTTGAAAATCGGGCTTTCTGCCTTATCCCTCCCCTCATGAATTGCAATGGTAAATCCGAACGGAGAACATCGAATGGGCCCGGATTGTTTGGGGGGCGGGATGGAACCACGAACGGACGCGAATGCACACGAAGGTTTTCGGAAAGATTTCATCCGAAATTGCAGGGATTGAAGAGGGCGAGGGGTCAAGACAGTCTGGCTTTGAGGCAGCCGATTCTGCCGTGGGTGTCGTTGCGGTTCAGGGCCATGCTGATGGCTTTGGCGTTGCCGATGAGGATGACGAGCCGCTTGCCCCGGGTGACGGCGGTGTAGAGCAGGTTGCGCTGCAGCATCATGTAGTGCTGGGTGTGCATGGGGATGATCACGCAGGGGTATTCCGATCCCTGGGATTTGTGAATGGTGATGGCGTAGCTGAGCACGAGTTCGTCGAGTTCGTTGAACCCGTACGAAACCTTCTGCCCGGCCATGTCCACCCAAAGTTCCTGGTCTTCGGTGGAGACGCCGACAATGGTGCCCATGTCGCCGTTGAAGACGTCCTTGTCGTAATTGTTCATGGTTTGCATGACCCGGTCGCCGACGCGGAAGGTGATCCCGAAGCGTTCCACGTGATCCCCGCGAGGGTTCAGCAGGGCCTGGATCTGCTGGTTGAGGGCCCGGGCGCCCAATCCGCCCCGCTGCATGGGAGTGAGTACCTGGGCGTCCCGCAAGGGGTGGAGCCCGAATTTTTTTTGCAAGACCCCGCCCAGGAGTCCGCGCAACTTGCTCCAGACGTCTTCCGGCTGCTCGGCGGATACGAAATAAAAGTCCCCGGGGGTGGACGGCGTGTTGCTGACCGGAAACTCGCCTTTGTTGATGCGGTGGGCGTTGACGACGATGGCGCTGTCGCCCGCCTGTCGGAAAATTTCGGTCAGTCGGGTGACGGGGAAGGCTTTGCTTTCGATGAGATCGCGCAGCACGGAGCCGGGGCCGACGGAGGGGAGCTGATCCACATCGCCCACCAGCAACAATACGGCTTCGTTCGGCAGGGCGCGGACAAATTGGTGGGCGAGATGGACATCGAGCATGGAAGCTTCGTCCACGATAAACACGTCCCCGCGAAGCGGATGGCCGCGATGGTGTTTGAAGCCGCCCGTGGCCGGGTCGAACACCAGCAGACGGTGCAGGGTCTGGGCGTATTCCCCCGAGGTTTCCGAGAGACGTTTGGCGGCCCGGCCCGTGGGCGCGGCCAGCTTCACTTTGAGCTTGCGGGCTTTGTAGATGCGAATGATGGCGTTGACCAGGGTGGTTTTTCCCACCCCCGGTCCGCCGGTGATGACCATGACTTTGCTTTGCAGGGCCCGGGCGGCGGCTTCTTTTTGCAGGGGTGCCAGTTCGATGCCGATTTGCTTTTGCACCCAGTCCAGGGCTTTTTCGGGGGGAATGGGTTCGAAGGGGAGGGGGGCGCGTCCCACCCGCATCAAATCCGCGGCCAGTTCCGTTTCCGCCCGCCACATGGCGGCCAGGTATACCAAGGGGTTTTCCGCGAGCCGGGCTTCCAGGATGAGCCGTTTTTCCGCGAGTCCGTGCAAAACCGCCTCCTCGACCACGTCTGCTTCGATGCCCAGCAGTTCGGTGGTGCGCCGCACGAGTTCGTCTCGGGGACAGGCGGTGTGCCCCTGACCGGAGGCTTCGGCGAGCACATGTTCCACCCCGGCGCGGGCACGGAGCGGACTTTGGGGGTCGATGCCGAAATGCCGGGCAATCCCGTCGGCGGTTTTGAAGCCGATGCCGCGGATGTCCCGGGCCAGACAGTAGGGATCCGCCTGCACGGTGGCCATGGCTTTTTCCCCGTAGGTTTTGTGAATGCGGAAGGCGCGGGCGGTGCTCACGCCGTGGGACATGAGAAAGGTCATGATTTCCCGCACCATTTTCGCCTCTTGCCAGCTTTCCTTGATCGCCTTGCGGCGTCCGGGGCCGATGCCGTCCACCTCTTCCAGCATCGCCGAACGTTTGTCGATGATGTCCAACACCTCCCGTCCGAACCGGGCCACCAATTTTTTGGCGTAGACGGGTCCGATGCCTTTCACCAGGCCCGATCCGAGGAATTTTTCGATGCCCTCCGGGCTGTCGGGGGGGCTGGCGCGGAGAATTTCCGCCTTGAATTG